>PAOP01000019.1 GCA_002708525.1 Candidatus Pelagibacter sp. | reverse complement strand
GAAGAAGCTAAACCAGCAGAAGCTCCTAAGGAAGAAGCTAAACCAGCAGAAGCTCCTAAGGAAGAAGCTAAACCAGCAGAAGCTCCTAAGGAGGAAGAGAAAAAATAATGTTTCAATCTCGAGTATTTACACTTTACCCAGAATATTTTCCTGGATATTTGAACAAAGGATTATTTGGCAAAGCCATGGATAAAGGAATTTGGAAATTAGAAACTGTAAATATAAGAGACTATGCATTGGATAAACATAAATCTGTTGATGATACTCCCTATGGTGGTGGAGATGGTATGGTGATTAAGTCAGATGTTTTGGCGAATTCTTTAGATGCAAATATTAGAGAAAATGAAAAAATAATTTATTTAACTCCTAAAGGAAAATTATTTAATCATAGTTATGCAAAAATTTTATCTAAAGAAAAAACTTTAAATATTATTTGTGGTCACTTTGAAGGTGTAGATGAAAGAGTAATTCAAAGTAGAAATATTGAAGAATTGAGTATTGGTGATTATGTCTTATCAGGTGGCGAGGGAGCAGCCTTAATTGTTCTTGATGCCATTTTAAGATTTATTCCTAACGTTCTTGGAAACGAAAATTCTGCACATGCAGAGAGTTTCGAAAATGGACTTCTTGAGTATCCTCAATACACCAAACCACAAATTTGGGATGAAAAGAGTGTTCCAGAGGTGCTATTATCAGGAGATCACGCCAAAATTAAAGACTGGCGTTTATCTCAATCTGAGGCTATAACACGCGACCGAAGACCAGATTTATGGCAAAAATATAAAAAGAATTAAAATGAAAACTATTGAAGAAATTAACCAATCAAAAGTCAAACAAATTGTATCTGAGAGAAAACATCCAGAATTTTTTCCAGGCGATATTGTAAAAGTTGGCGTAAAAATCACAGAAGGAAAAAGAGATAGAATCCAGTATTTCGAAGGAGTTTGTATAGCAAAAAAAAATAGAGACATTAATTCTTCATTCACCGTTCGTAAAATTTCATTTGGTGAAGGTGTTGAAAGAACCTTTGCTTTATACAGCCCAATTGTAGATACAATCAAAGTTATAAGATCAGGAAAAGTAAGAAGAGCCAAGCTTTATTATTTAAGAGACAGAACAGGTAAATCAGCTAGAATTGCTGAAAAAATTAAGAAAAAAATTGGTATAGATGTTGAAACAAAAATCCAACAGGTAACAGAAGAAAATGTTTTACCTGCAGATAACAAAGGTGCGAATGAAGTCAAAACTGATGTAGTAAATAATGAGGCTCCAAAAGCTGATGTTAAGACTGAAGTTAAAGCTTCCGAAAAAGATATTCCTAAAAATGATGAAAATAAAAAAGAGCCTATTAAAGAAAGCAACGAAGAAAAAAAATAACTTTTTTCTAAATGTCACAAACAATTTACGATAAAATTTGGAATGAACACTTAGTTCATCAACAAGAAGATGGTACTTCATTATTATTTGTTGATAGACATTTAATTCATGAGGTGACTAGTCCCCAAGCATTTGAAGGTTTAAGAAATGCAAACAGAAAAGTAAGACATCCAAGTTTAACGCTTGCAGTAGTTGATCATAATATACCTACAACAGATAGATCAAAGGGTATAGACGATGAGGATTCAAGAATTCAAATTGAGACATTAGAAAAAAATTGTGAAGAATTTAATGTTCAATTATTTGGCGTTAAAGATAAACGTCAAGGAATTGTTCATATAGTAGGCCCTGAGCAAGGTTTTACTCAACCAGGAACTGTAATAGTTTGCGGTGATAGTCACACAGCAACTCACGGTGCATTCGGTGCTCTAGCATTTGGTATTGGAACTTCAGAGGTAGAACATGTGTTAGCAACTCAAACATTAGTTCAAAAGAAATCTAAAAACTTTAGAGTTAATGTAAACGGAAAGTTAGCAATAGGTGTAACTTCAAAAGATGTTATATTAAAAATTATTGGCGAAATTGGAACCGCTGGTGGAACAGGTTATGTAATTGAATATGCAGGTAGTTTAATATCTGATTTGTCTGTTGAAAATAGAATGACCATTTGCAATATGACCATAGAAGGTGGTGCCAGAGCTGGATTAATACAACCAGATCAAAAAATTTTTGACTATTTAAAAGGACGACCTATGTCTCCTAAAAATGAAAATTGGGATAAAGCAGAAGAATACTGGAATTCACTAAAAACTGATGTTGGTGCTTACTTTGATAAAGAAATTAACTTAACTGCTGATGATATTGTCCCAATGGTTACTTGGGGCACATCTCCGCAAGATGTAGCTCCGATTGACGGAAAAATTCCAAATCCAGAAAATGAAACTGATTTAAATAAAAAAAATTCAATAGATAGGTCATTAAAATATATGGGTTTAAAACCTAACTTAGCTGTAAAGGATATAAAGATTGATACAGTGTTTATAGGCAGTTGCACAAATGGAAGAATAGAAGATCTTAGAGAAGCAGCTCAAATACTCAAAGATAAAAAAAAAGCAGACCACGTTCATGCTATGGTAGTTCCAGGCTCTGGTTTAGTTAAAGAACAAGCAGAACAAGAAGGATTAGATAAAATATTTTTAAACTCAGGTTTTGAATGGAGAGAGCCTGGCTGTTCAATGTGCTTAGCAATGAATGCTGATAAATTAAAACCTGAGGAGAGGTGTGCATCAACTTCAAATAGAAATTTTGAGGGAAGACAAGGTCGAGGTGGTAGAACACATCTAGTCAGCCCAGGTATGGCAGCAGCAGCAGCTATAGCAGGTAATTTGGACGATGTTAGAAAATATCAAAATTAATGAAGAAATTTAATTCACTTAAAAGCGTTCCAGCATATTTACCAATAGTAAATATAGATACTGATATGATTATCCCTAAACAGTTTTTGAAGACTATAAAAAGGACTGGATTAGGTAAGAATCTTTTTTTTGAAATGAGATATGATGATAATGAAAATGAAATTAAAGATTTTATTTTAAACAAAGAGCCTTATAAAAATTCTAAAATACTTATTGCAGGAAATAATTTTGGTTGTGGTTCATCAAGAGAACATGCTCCATGGGCATTATTGGATTTTGGTATAACGTGTATTATAAGTACAAGTTATGCTGATATATTTTATAGCAATTGTTTCAAAAATGGAATTTTGCCAATTATTCTTGGCGAAGAATCAATAAAAGAACTTTCTGAATATTCAAAGAGAAAAGAAGATATTTCTGTTGATTTGAATGAACAAAAAATTGTATACGGAAATAATGAATTAAAATTCGAAATTGACCCATTTAAAAAAAAATGCTTATTGGAAGGATTAGACGATATAGCGTTATCCCTAAAAAAATCTGAACAGATGAATGTTTACGAAAAAAATCTCAAAAAAAGTAAACCATGGATATTTAATGATTAAAGTCAAAAAAAGAAAATTTTTATTACTTCCAGGAGATGGAATTGGCCCTGAAGTAGTTGGAGAAGTAAAAAAAATAATTAATTGGTATAATGTAAATAAATCCTTAGATTTTGAAATAGAGGAGGAACTAGTAGGAGGATGTTCTTACGACAAACATGGCACTCCTTTAACAGACGAAGTTTTCTATAAATCTTTAGAATGTGAAGTGGTTTTATTAGGAGCAGTTGGAGGTCCTAAATATGATAATTTAGATTTTTCAAAGAAGCCAGAAAGAGCACTACTTAAATTAAGGAAAGAATTAAAACTATTCGCAAATTTAAGACCAGCCATTTGTTTTAAACAGTTAGTGGATGCTTCGACATTGAAACCCGAGGTAGTTTCTGGTCTTGATATAATGATAGTAAGGGAGCTAACGGGTGGAATATACTTTGGAGAGCCTAGGGGAATAAAACCAATAGATAATGGTGAAAGAAAAGGAATAAATACTCACACTTATACAACGAGTGAAATTCAAAGAGTTGCAAGAGTAGCTTTTGATCTTGCAAGAAAAAGAAATAATAAAGTTACATCCTGTGAAAAATCAAATGTTATGGAAGCAGGCCAGTTGTGGAAAGAGGAGGTACAAAGCCTTCATGAAAAAGAGTATTCTGATATTGAATTAAACCATATGCTTGCAGATAATGCATCTATGCAGTTACTTAGAAATCCAAAACAGTTCGATGTTATTGTTACTGATAATTTATTTGGAGATATGCTGTCGGATCAAGCTTCTATGTTAACAGGATCTTTAGGATTACTTCCTTCAGCATCTTTGGGTGCAAAAAATAAAGATGGTGAGATGAGAGCTTTATATGAACCAGTTCATGGGTCTGCACCTGATATAGCTGGTAAGGGAATGGCAAATCCTATAGCCACAATTTTAAGTTTTGCTATGGCATTAAGATATTCTCTTAATTTAGATAAAGAGGCAGATGACTTAGAAAAAGCAGTTCAAAGCGTATTAGATGATGGTTTAAGAACTAAAGATATCATGTCAAAGGGAACAAAAGAAGTTTCTACATCAAAAATGGGAGATGCGATTATTGCGTATTTGCAAAATTAATTAATTTACCTTAACTTTAATAAATTTAAAATTATGACAACTTACACTGCACCCATAGAAGATATGATGTTTCTGTTTGAACATCTTAAAGATAACAAAAATTATAACGAGATTGAAAAACATAAAGAGGTGACATCTGATCTTGTAAAAAACATCTTAGAGGAAGCTGCGAAAATTAACCAAGATTTAATACATCCTCTAGCTAAAGTTGGTGATGAAAATCCATGTATTTATGAAAATGGTGTAGTGAGAACGCCACCAGGATATAAAGAGGTATACTCTAAATTTATTGAAGACGGATGGACTTCATTATCTTGTGATCCAGAATATGGAGGCCAAGGAATGCCTAAAACAGTAAGTGCTTTTTTTGATGAAATGCTATCCTCATCAAGCTTGTCTTTTAAACTTTATAGCGAACTTAGTATAGGAGCTTATAATTGTTTAAAAGCACATGGATCTGAGGAAATTAAAAATAAATTTTTACCTAAAATTGTTGAGGGAAAGTGGAGTGGTACAATGTGTTTGACAGAACCTCAATGTGGAACAGACCTTGGTTTAATTAAGACAAAGGCTCTTAAAAATGAAAATGGATCATATGAAATAAGTGGTCAAAAAATTTTTATAACTTCTGGAGATCATGATCTAACTGAGAATATAATTCATTTAGTTCTTGCTAGAACAGCGGATGCTCCAAAGGGTACTAGAGGAATAAGTTTATTCTTAGTGCCAAAATATGAAATTAATGAAGATGGATCGATAGGCTCCAGAAACGGAGTAAGCACCGTTTCTATAGAGTCTAAAATGGGAATAAAAGGATCTCCTGCGTGTGTTTTAAGTTTTGATAATGCCAAGGGTTATATGATTGGACCAGAGAACAAAGGGCTTAATTCGATGTTTACAATGATGAATCTAGAGAGAATAATTGTTGGAATTCAGGGCCTTGGATTATCTGAGACAGCTTATCAAACAGCCTTAAGCTATGCAAAAGAGAGAAAACAAGGAAAATCTAATAATAACAAAACTGGTGAAACTGACGAAATAATAAAACATGCGGACATAAGAAGAAGTTTGCTAAATATGAAATCTTTAATTGAAGGTGAAAGAGGCCTTTCATTCTGGATGGCACAACAAGTTGATGTTAGTTTAAACCACCCATCAGAGGAAATTAAAAAAGAAGCTTCAGAAATAGTTTCATTAATGACGCCGGTGGTTAAATCATTTTTTACAGATATGGGGATGGAAATAACTAATGAAGCAATCCAAATTTTTGGTGGATATGGATATACAAAAGACCAGGGTATTGAACAATTATTTCGAGACAATAGAATTACTCCAATATATGAGGGCACAAACTCTGTTCAGGCAATTGATTTTGTCTACAGAAAAGTAAACCAAAAGCATGTATTTCAAAATTTCCTTAAATTTGTTGATGATGAGATTTCTAAATGTAAAAATAATGATAATTTAAATAAACATATATCAACTATAAATAGTCTTAAGAGTACATTATTAGAATTCACTAAGTGGATGGATTCTAATGGAGAAACAGCCAAAGATGACATAAGTGCATCTTGCAATGATTACTTAAAATTTTTTGGATATTTTTGCTTAGCATTTGCGTGGCTAAAAATTTTAAGAAAAAGTTATGAAAATTTAGATGATAATAAAAATTTTTATTTGGACAAAATAAACACTGGAAATTATTATTTTGATAAGATTATTCCAAGAGCAGATGGGCATTATAAATCAGCTATCACAGGTAGCAAATATACTATGAATGCAAAATTCAATTAGATGAATAAATATAATCAAAATCTTGATAAAAACCCAGCGAACTATGTACCTTTAACACCAATTAGCTTTCTAGAGAGAGCTAAAGATATATATCCAAATTATGAAGCTTTAATTTATGAGGACAAATCATTTACTTGGTCTCAAATATATAAAAGGTGTACTAAATTCGCTAGTGCATTGGAAAAAATTGGAATTGGTGAAGGTGATACAGTTTCGGTAATGGCATTTAATACCAATGAAATTTTTGAGGCCCATTATTCAATTCCAATGGTTGGAGCAGTATTGAATACGATCAATACAAGACTTGATGCAAAAACAGTTTCATATATTTTAAATCATAGTGAAGCCAAAGTATTAATAGTTGATAGACAACTTCATTCAGTTTTACATAAAGCGTTGGAAACTGTAGAAAAAAAACCTTTGATAATTGATATTCAAGACGATCACGCAGATCAAACCTTATTAAAAAAAATAGGTGATAAAGAATACGAAGAGTTCTTGAATACTGGAGATGATAATTTTAAATGGAAAAGGCCAAAAGATGAATGGGATGCGATATCACTAAGTTATACTTCGGGAACGACAGGTAACCCTAAAGGAGTTGTTTATCACCATAGAGGATCATATTTAATGTCAACAGGAAGTGCTGTTGCGTGGAATATGCCTAATAGACTTAATTTTCTAACTGTAGTTCCAATGTTTCATTGCAATGGATGGTGTTATCCATGGACAATACCAATGTTAAATGGAAAAACTGTTTGTTTAAGAAATATAGATATTAAAAAAATTTTTCAGTTAATTGAAAAGCATGAAATAACTCACTTTGGAGGAGCGCCAATAGTACTGAATATGATAACGGGAGCATCAGCTTCAGATCAAAAAACTCTGAAACAAAAAGTTTATGTATTAACCGCAGGAGCTCCACCTCCGAGTATAATATTTAAAAAAATGGAAGCACTTGGGTTTGAAGTTATGCATGTGTATGGTTTAACAGAAACTTATGGTCATGTGCTTCAATGTGCTTGGAATGAAGAGTGGAATCCTCTAGATGAAGATAAAAAAAATGAAATTAAAGCAAGACAAGGTGTTAGATACCCTAACACTGAGGATACAATTGTTATGGATCCTGAAAAAATGAAAGAGGTACCCAGAGATGGAAAAACTATGGGGGAAATCATGATAAGAGGCAATGTTGTTATGAAAGGATATTTTAAAGACAAAGAGGCTACAAATAAAGCGATGGCCAGTGGCTGGTTTCATTCAGGTGATCTAGCAGTAATGTTTCCAGATGGATATATTAAAATTCAAGATAGATCGAAAGATATAATAATTTCTGGAGGCGAAAATATATCGTCGATAGAAATTGAAAATACTTTATCTAAACATCCATCTGTCTCAATTGCCGCTGTAGTTGCTAAACCAGATGAGAAATGGGGAGAAGTACCTTGTGCTTTTATTGAAAAAGTTAAAGATAAAGAGGTCAATGAAAAAGAATTGATAGATTTCTGTAGAGAAACACTTGCTGGGTTTAAAGTTCCAAAACAAGTTATNTTCTGTGATTTGCCTAAAACCTCTACCGGGAAAATTCAAAAATTTGAGCTAAGAAAAAAATTCTANTTNATATTTAAATACAAGTGCTATCTCTTTTAACACTAGGTTTATTTTAATGATTGAAAAGGTATTTTAATCAGATACAAANTTCAAAATTTTAAATATGAAAAACTTTCCGATAACAAAATCTCGAAGATTAAGAAGCACACCTTACACAGATAGAATCGAAAGCCAAGGAGTAAGTTCTTATACTGTGTATAATCATATGTTGTTACCAGCATCATTTGTTTCTTTAGAAGATGACTATCACCATTTAAAAAAATTTGTTCAGGTTTGGGACGTAGCTGCNGAAAGACAAGTAGAAATATCTGGAAAAGATTCAGCTAAACTTGTTCAACTAATGACTTGTAGAGATTTATCAAAATCTAAAGTTGGAAAATGTTATTATGCACCTTTAATCGATGATCACGGAAATTTAGTAAACGATCCTATAATTAACAAATTAGCGGAGGATAAATGGTGGCTATCTATTGCAGACTCAGATGTAATTTTTTTTGCAAAAGGTCTCGCNGCTGGAAATAATTTCGAGGTTAAAATAAAAGAACCTGATGTAAATATCTTAGCAGTTCAAGGACCCTTATCAGATAAATTGATGACCAAAGTGTTTGGTGAGAAAATTTCTGCGTTAAAGTTTTTTAATTTTGATTACTTTAATTTTAAAAATACAAANTACTTTATTGCTAGATCAGGATGGTCAAAACAAACAGGTTTTGAAATTTATGTAGAAGGTTCGCAGGCTGGTAAAGATATATACGACTTTTTATTTGAAGCAGGANAGGAATTTAATGTAAAACCTGGTTGCCCAAATTTAATAGAAAGAATAGAAGGTGCTCTTCTTTCATATGGTAATGATTTTGATAACAGAGATAATCCATTTGAAGCAAANTTTCANAAATATATGCATTTAGATAGCGATGTNAAATTTTTAGGAAAAGAGANATTAAAAAAAATTCAAAATGANGGAATAACTAGAAAATTGATGGGAGTTAAAATTGATCATAANAAAATTGATATGTACTGNGAAAAAACTCTCTTTGATGATAATAANAATNTTATTGGCTATGTAAGATCTGCANCTTATTCGCCAACTTTTAAAAAAGTTATAGGTATAGCAATGATCAATAAACCTTACTGGAATTTANAACACTCATTTAAAATCGAGATAAATGAAAAAATTNATGTAGGAACTGTTTGCGATTTACCTTTCATTTAGTATAACAAATCTAGGACAAAATGAATATTGCAATAGTTGGAGCTACAGGAAACGTTGGAAGAAAATTAATTGAGGTTTTGGAAAAAAGAAAATTTCAAGTTGANNAGCTATTCTTAATAGCTTCCTCTAAAAGTGCTGGTAAAGAAATAAAATTTAANGGAAAAAATCATAAAGTTATTGATCTGGAATTATTTGATTTTTCTANAGTAAAAATTGCTTTTTTTGCAGCAGGTAGCGCAATNGCAGAGAAATGGGCAAAAATTGCAGCAGAGAAAACAATAGTGATCGATAATTCAAAATTTTTTAGAAAAGATAAAGATATACCTTTNGTGGTTCCAGAAGTTAATTCTGAAGATCTAGTTAAATTTAAAAATAAAAATATTATAGCTAATGCAAATTGTTCTGTTATCCCNGTTGTAGTTGCNTTGAAACCTTTGCATGATCTTTATTCTGTAAAAAGAATAGTNGCTTCAACTTACCAATCTGTTTCNGGNGCAGGAAAAGCTGGAGTTGATGAATTACTTTCTCAGACTCAGGAATATTTTGATAAAAAAAAATTAATATCAAAAAATTTTACAAAACAAATTGCGTTTAATGCTATACCACATATTGATAGTTTTTTAGAAAACGGGAGCACCAAAGAAGAACAAAAAAATCACGATGAGGTGAAAAAGATCTTAGATAATAAAATTAATATCACATCTACCTGTGTGAGAGTTCCAGTATTAGTTTCCCATTCAATAAGCTTAAATGTAGAGTTTAATAAAAATTATGATTTAAGTGAAATTAAAAGAGTTTTATCTAACTCGCCCGGTTGTAAGGTCGTAGATGAACGTAAGGATGGAGGTTATATTACACCAGTAGAAGCTGAGGATAAATATGAAACGTTTATATCAAGAATAAGAGACGACGAGTCACAAGAAAATTCCATTAATCTCTGGATAGTTTCTGATAATTTATTAAAGGGAGCGGCATTAAATGCAGTTCAAATTGCAGAAACTTTAATGAACGAAAATTTTTATGGAAAATAATCCCTTATCACCTCATATACAAATTTACAGATGGCATGTGTCATCATTAGTCTCAATATCTCACAGAATAACAGGAATAATAAATTTATTAGCAACAACTTTAATATGTATATGGATTTCACTCTTGCTATTTGGAGAAACAAATTATGAAAATATCAAAATATTTTTGCAATCATTTTTTGGAAAATTTCTAGTTATTGGAATAACATGGTCTTTTAGTTTTCAATTACTAAGTGAGATAAGACATTTAATAATGGATCTCGGTTATGGTTTTGATCTAAAAGTTACAAAGATCACAGNTATATNAGTTATTGTAGGATCTTTNATTTTAACAATTTTATTTTATTTAATAGGAAGNAATTTGATTTAATGAGATCTGTTACAAAAAAATGGGTTTTTTTAAAGATTAGTTCATTAATACTTATCCCTCTTATNATCTGGTTTATATTAAGCTTTATTAAAATTTATGATCAAGAATATTTGGAAATTNTAAGTTTTTTTAATTCTCAGCCATCTNAACTTTTATTNGGATTTTTTCTTGTTTTTTTATATTTTTTTTCTGCGCTAAGNATAAGTGAGGTATTTGANGATTATATANCTAATGAAAAAATCAAAAATGCCGCAAATAAATTCTTATATTTATTTGCTATAACTTGNCCCANTTTAACANTAATTNTAATATTAAATTTATGAAATCTTACGAAATAATAGATCATGAATATGANGTGGTTGTTCTAGGAGCNGGAGGATCAGGNCTTAGAGCGGCTGTTGGATTGAGNGAAGCAGGTTTGAAAACAGCCTGTATATCAAAAGTATTTCCANCTAGAAGCCATACATCAGCTGCNCANGGTGGTATTTCTGCAGCTTTAGGNAATATGGGTGAAGATGACTGGCGTTGGCACATGTATGATACAGTNAAAGGTGCAGATTGGCTCGGAGATCAAGANAGTATTGAATATTTATGTAAGGAAGCTCCNAAGGCAGTTTTAGAACTAGAAAGATATGGAGTNCCTTTTAGCAGAACTGANGAAGGTAAAATATATCAAAGACCTTTTGGAGGCATGACAAAAAATTTTGGNAATGGAATAGTTCAANGAACCTGNGCAGCAGCNGACAGAACNGGACACGCAATACTTCATACTTTATATGGACAAGCATTAAAACATAATACAGAATTTTTTATTGAGTACTTTGCCTTAGATCTTTTAATGAAAGATGGTCAATGTAAGGGATTAATTGCGTGGAATTTAAATGATGGAACCATCCATAGATTTAGATCACACATAACTATAATTGCAACTGGAGGATATGGAAAAGTTTACTATTCAGCAACTTCAGCACACACTTGTACNGGCGATGGAAATGCTATGGCATTAAGAGCTGGATTACCTCTACAGGATATGGAATTTGTTCAATTTCATCCAACAGGAATTTATGGTCATGGAACTTTAATTTCAGAAGGTGTCAGAGGAGAAGGTGGCTATTTAATGAATTCAAAGGGTGAAAGATTTATGGAAAGGTATGCTCCAAATGCTAAAGATTTAGCATCAAGGGATGTTGTTAGCAGATCAATGTCAATAGAGATAAANGAGGGAAGAGGGGTTGGTGCAGAAAAAGATCATGTTCATTTGTATTTAAGTCATTTAGATAAAAAAGTAATTGAAAACAGGCTTCCGGGGATAACAGAAGCAGCAAGATTGTTTGCAAATGTTGATGTAACAAAAGAGCCAATACCTGTTGTTCCAACTGTTCATTATAATATGGGAGGNATACCAACTAATTATAAAGCAGAGGTTTTGACGGTCAATGGATCTGAGAAAACTGTTCCTGGTTTAATGGCAATAGGAGAAGCAGCATGTGTATCAGTTCATGGCGCTAACAGACTCGGATCAAATTCTTTGATTGACCTAGTAGTATTTGGAAGAGCCGCAGCTAAAAGAGCTGCTGAACTTATAAAACCAAATACTCCNCATGAAGAAATTAGTGAGACTGAAACAGAGAGNTGTATGGANAGATTCGATAATCTNAGAAANGCTAATGGAAGCAACNCAACAGCAGAATTANGANTAGAAATGCAAAAAACTATGCAGTCAAAATGTGCCGTATTTAGAACTGAAAAAAACTTAAAAGAAGGTGTNACAGATATAAGAAAAACNTATGATGGAATGGANTCAATATCTGTTAAAGATAAATCNATGGTNTTTAANACTGACCTAGTAGANACCTTAGAATTTGATAATTTGATTAGACAGGCAATAACCACNGTAGATTCAGCNTATAATAGAAAGGAAAGTAGAGGAGCACATGCTAGAGAGGATTTTCCTAAAAGAGANGANCAAAAATTTATGAAACANACTTTATCATGGTGTGATGGCAAGAATACAAAAATTGAATANAGAGATGTTCATACTTCAACATTGACAAATGATGTTCAATANTTTCCACCNCAAGAAAGAGTTTATTAATGGTTCAAATAAATTTACCTAAAAATTCNAAAGTACANAAAGGTAAATATTTTAAGGACAAAACTGGATCAAAAAATTTAAGAAAAGTAAATATNTATAGATGGGATCCTTCNTCAGGTGAAAATCCAAGAATAGATACATACGAAGTTGATATGGATAATTGTCCCTCAAAAGTACTAGACATTTTAAATAAGATTAAAAATGAAATTGATCCTTCTATATCTTACAGAAGATCTTGTGCTCATGGAGTATGTGGTTCATGTGCTATGAATATGGGTGGAAAAAATGGCTTAGCCTGCACTAAACCACATGCAGAAATAGATGGTGATATAGATATTTATCCACTACCTCATTTGAAGGTAAAAAAAGATTTAATAGGAGATTTAAGTGGTTTATATAAACAATATCAGTCAATCGAGCCTTGGTTAAAAAATAATTCTAAAAGCGAAACTAAGGAAATAGTTCAATCTCCAAAAGAAAGAGAAAAACTAGATGGAGCATATGAATGTATAATGTGCGCTTGCTGTTCAACTTCATGTCCAAGTTATTGGTGGAATGGAGATAAATATTTAGGCCCAGCAGTCTTACTACAAGCATATAGGTGGATTATGGATAGTAGAGATGAAGACAAAAAAGAGAGACTTCAAAAAGTAGCTGATGAATTGAAACTTTATAGATGTCATACCATTCTAAATTGTACTAGTGCGTGTCCAAAAGGACTAAATCCAGCAAAAGCAATTGCAGAAATAAAAAAAATGCTTGCAACAGCCTAATTACTTAATTAAATAATTTCATGAATTTAATTCAGCATTTTATTAGTGGACAAAAAGTATCTGGATCATCAAAAAGAAGAGGAAAAGTGTTTAATCCCTCGATAGGTAAGCAAGAATCTGAAGTAATTTTAGGTACAAAAGCTGATTTAGATATAGCTGTAGAAAAAGCAAAAAAAGCCTTTGAAACATGGTCAAATAAACCGCCAATTCAAAGAGCAAGAATAATTTTTAAATATAAGGAACTAGTTGAAAAAAATTCTGAGGAATTAACAAAATTAATTGTTAAAGAGCACGGTAAAGTATTTGAAGACGCTAAAGGGTCTTTAACACGAGGATTAGAAGTTGTTGAGTTTGCATGTGGAATNCCACAAATGCTTAAAGGAGATTTTACAGAAAATGTTGGGACTGATATTGATAGTTGGTCGANGCGACAACCACTAGGAGTTTGTGCNGGTATTACACCTTTTAATTTTCCTGCTATGGTTCCAATGTGGATGTTTCCAATGGCAATAGCATGTGGAAATACATTTATATTAAAACCTTCTGAAAAAGATCCTTCATGTCCACTTAGATTAGCAGAACTATTNAGTGAAGCTGGTTTGCCAGATGGTGTGCTTAACATAGTAAATGGTGATAAGGAAATTGTTGATGCAATTTTAGAACATAAAGATATTCCTGCTNTNAGCTTTGTTGGATCTACNCCTATTGCAAAGTATATTTATGAAAATGCAGCTAAGAATGAAAAAAGGGTTCAAGCACTCGGAGGTGCAAAAAATCATTGTGTAATAATGCCAGATTGTGATTTAGACCAAGCAGTTAATGGATTAATGGGAGCAGCTTANGGTTCNGCTGGAGAAAGATGCATGGCACAATCTGTAGCAGTTGCAGTNGGAAANATTGGAGATCAACTNGTAGAAGANTTAACAAAAAAAGTTGAAGCNTTAAAAATTGGTCCAGGTATGGATAAATCATCNGANATGGGACCATTAGTAACTAAAGAACATCTTGAGAAAGTAAAAGGNTATGTTGATATAGGTATTAAAGAGGGTGCAAAGCTAATTGTAGATGGTAGGGATATTAAACTACAAGGCTATGAAAATGGCTATTACATTGGNGGATGTCTGTTTGATAATGTTAAAAAAGATATGANGATATATAAAGAAGAAATTTTTGGTCCAGTCTTGTCAGTCGTTAGAGCTAAAGATTTTAATGAGGCATTAAACTTAGTTAATGAACATGAATTTGGAAATGGTACAAGTATCTATACTAGAGATGGTGATCAGGGTAGAACTTACGCAAATAAAATTAANGTTGGNATGGTAGGNATTAANATACCNATTCCTGTACCAGTNGCCTTTCATAGTTTTGGAGGATGGAAACGTTCATTATTTGGNGATCAACATATGCACGGTCCAGAAGGTGTCAGATTTTACACTAAATTAAAAACAATTACTTCAAGGTGGCCCTCTGGTTTAAGATCAAATCCTGAGTTTGTAATGCCAACTATGAAATAAATTATATGTCAAAAATATCTTTAATAGGTGCAGGCCAAATTGGAGGAACTTTAGCTCATTTAATTGGTTTAAAAGAATTAGNCAATGAAGTAGTTTTATTTGATGTAGCAAGTGGGGTTGCTAAAGGTAAAGCACTTGATATTGCTCAGTCTTCATCAGTTGATGGATTTAATGTTAAATTTTCAGGTACTGATAATTATGAAGATATAAAAAATTCTGATGTAATAATTGTTACAGCGGGTGTTCCAAGAAAACCTGGCATGAGCAGAGATGATTTATTAGGTATAAATTTAAAAATTATCAAACAAGTTGGAGATGGTATAAAAATTCATGCTCCAGACGCATTTGTTATATGTATTACTAATCCATTAGATGTAATGGTTATGGCCTTTCAAAAATATTCTGGTTTACCTACAAATAAAGTTATTGGAATGGCAGGAATATTAGATACTTCAAGATTTAAACTGTTTTTATCCGAGGAACTTAATGTGCCAGTCAAAAATATTGAGGCGATGGTTATGGGTGGACATGGAGATACAATGGTGCCTCTTCCAAGATTTACTAAAGTTTCAGGAAAGCCATTATTAGAAATGGTANAGGAGGGAAAAATTTCNGNTGAAAAATTAGANAGTATTAATCAAAGAACTCGAGATGGTGGTGCAGAAATAGTTAAATACCTTGAAAAAGGATCAGCATTTTATGCTCCGGCTGCATCTGGTGTTGAGATGGCAGAAGCATACCTCAAAGACCAAAAAAAACTTTTACCATGTGCAGCTTTTCTTCATGGGGAATATGGAATTAATAATGTTTATGCAGGTGTTCCAGTAATTATTGGAAAAAATGGAATAGAAAAAATAGAGGAAATAGATCTTGATGAAAAAGAAAAATCTGAATTTAATCGTTCAGTTGAGTCAGTAATTAAATTATGGGAAGCGGCATCAAAAATTGANCCAAGTTTAAANAATTAGTTCATGAATATTCACGAACATCAGGCAAAAGAGATTTTGAAAAGATATGGGGCAAAGGTTCCTGAGGGTATATTTGCATTCAATGTAAAAGATTTAATAAATAAGGCAAAATTTCTTAAAACTGAAAAGTTTGTATTAAAAGCTCAAATTCATGCTGGAGGAAGAGGAAAAGCTGGAGGTATAAAAATAGTAGATAATTTATCAGATTTAGAGAGAGAATCAGATCTTTTGCTTGGAAAAAAATTAATTACTCATCAAACAGGNCAAAATGGTAAAGANGTNAAGAGACTTTATGTTGAGACCTCCTCAAAAATAAAAAAAGAATTTTATCTTTCATGTNTAGTAGATAGAGCAAGTTCTAAAATTGCATTCATTTCAAGTGCNCAGGGTGGAATGGATATTGANGAAATTGCAAAAAATACACCNGAAAAAATTTTGACAACANGACTAGAGCATAAGAATGAAATTTCTGANGAAGACTGTAAAAAAATTATAGATATATTTGAGTTAGAAGAAAATGCTCAAAAAGAGGCAATTAGTTTNGTTAAATCAATTTATAANATGTTTCTTGAAAAAGATGCTAGTCTAGTAGAGATAAATCCNCTNATTCTTACAGAAGAAAATAATATAGTTTGTCTNGATGCAAAAATTAATTTTGATGAAAATGCTTTNTTTAAGCATCCNGATATTTTAAATTTNAGGGACCCAAGCGAAGANGANGAGATTGANACAGANGCAAGCAAATATGATTTATCATATATTAAGCTTGATGGAAACATAGGATGTATGGTNAATGGTGCAGGTCTTGCNATGGCAACNATGGATATTATAAAATTACATGGTGAGGAACCTGCNAATTTTNTNGATGTTGGNGGNGGAGCNTCAAAAGAAAAAGTAACAGCNGCTTTTAAAATTATTNTNTCAGATAAAAATATCAANGGAATTTTAGTAAATATTTTTGGTGGAATTATGAGGTGTGATGTNNTGGCACAAGGTTTAGTAGAAGCTGCTAAAGAAATTAAAATTGAAGTTCCATTAGTTGTAAGGTTGGCTGGAACAAATTACCAAGAAGGAAAAAAAATTCTAGATAGTTCAGAGTTANAGATCATATCAGCGATGAGCTTATCAGATGCAGCAGAAAAAATCGTTAAGGCAATAAATTAAATATGTCTGTATTAGTAAATAAAGAAACGAAATTAATTTGTCAGGGATTTACTGGATCTCATGGTACATTTCATTCTGAGCAAGCTTTAAAATATGGAACAAATTTAGTTGGTGGTGTAACGCCTAAAAAAGGAGGNAAAGTTCATTTAGGTAAGCCGGTATTTAACACAGTNGAAGAGGCTATAAATAGCACAGGTGCAAATGCTTCAATGATTTATGTTCCAGCAAAATTTGCAGCCAATGCAATTATTGAGGCCATTGATGCATCAATAGAGCTAATAGTTTGTGTTACCGAGGGAATACCTGTATTGGATATGCTAAAAGTAAAAAATAAGCTTAAAAATTCAAAATCAAGGTTAATTGGACCGAATTGTCCAGGTATTATTACGCCTGATGAATGTAAAATAGGAATAATGCCTGCGATGATACATAAAAAGGGTTCAGTGGGAATTGTTTCAAGATCTGGAACTCTAACTTACGAGGCAGTTGCACAAACTACTGAAAATAATTTAGGTCAATCTACTTGTATTGGTATTGGCGGAGATCCGATTATTGGCACAAACTTTATTGATTGTCTTGATTTGTTTTTAAAAGATGATGATACAAATTCAATTTTAATGATAGGAGAAATTGGTGGAACGGCAGAAGAGGAAGCTGCTGATTTTCTAAAAAAACATCCAATTAAAAAACCAACAGTAGGATTTATTGCTGGTTTAACTGCTCCCCCCGGCAGAAGAATGGGACATGCAGGTGCAATTATATCTGGTGGAAAAGGTGGAGCAGAAGAAAAAATTAAAAAAATGAAAGAATGTGGAATAGAAGTAGCAAAATCTCCTTCAGATATTGGAAAAACACTTTTAAATAAATTGTCTAATTGAAAACATATTTCTAATATTATACTTAAAAATCATGACATCTTCTAAAAACATAGATTATAAAAAAACATCTTTTCTTGATAAATCTAACAGTACATTTATAGAAGCAATGTATCTTAAATACTTAAATAAAGATCCTGACTTGGCTGAAAGCTGGAAGGAATATTTTTTAGATATTGAAGATGAAATGGAGTTAATGATTAAAGAAATTAATGGACCATCATGGAAGCCAGGACCAGCAAGAATAAATAAAGATGAAATTAGAAATAAAGCAAGAATAAATGATACAGATATAAATGTATCAAATAAATTTAATTTTCAATTACATTCTAATTCAAATAAGGACTCAATAAGAGCAGTATCTTTAATCAGAGCTTATAGACTTAGAGGTCACTTACTATCTAAACTCGATCCCCTCGAAATGATGAAATCTGAATATTTAGATGAGCTTCATCCTGAATTTTATGGGTTTAAGAAAGATGATTTTGAAAAACCAATTTTTTTGAACGGTTTAATCAATAGACAAGAAGCAAATATAAAAGAAATTTTAAAATTTTTAAGAAGCACTTATTGTGGACCAATTGGTTATGAATATATGCATATCTCAAATCCTACTGAAAGATTGTGGTTTAGGGATAGAGTTGAAAAAGATGAAAATGCTTTAAAATTCACTAAAAATGGAAAACAAGCGATCTTAAATAAACTGATTCAGGCAGAAGGTTTTGAAAAGTTTCTTCATACAAAATATGTTGGCACTAAAAGATTTGGTTTAGATGGAGCTGAAAGTTTAATACCCGCTCTTGAACAAATAATTAAAATCGGTGGACAATCTAAAATTAAAGAAGTTAAAATTGGAATGTCTCATAGAGGAAGGCTTAATGTATTAGCTAATGTTTTACAAAAATCATACAAAAGAATTTTTAATGAATTTGCTGGAGAAATGGATGATACTTCAGACGAAGGTGCAGGTGATGTAAAATATCATTTAGGAGCTTCATCAGATAGAGAATTTGATGGAAATTCTGTGCATGTAAGCCTTACAGATAATCCTTCTCATCTAGAGGCAGTTAATCCCGTTGTACTTGGACAAACAAGAGCGAAGCAATACTTTCATGAAGATAAACAAAGGAATAAAGTAATTCCGATTTTAATACATGGGGACGCAGCTTTTGCTGGTCAAGGAATAGTTGCAGAGTGTTTTGCAATGTCTGGACTTCCTGGTCATAATACAGGTGGAACAATTCATATAATAATAAATAATCAAATAGGTTTTACCACAAGTCCGAGATTTGCGAGATCATCACCATATCCATCAGATGTTGGAAAAATGGTAGACGCTCCAATTTTACATGTCAATAGTGATGACCCAGAAGCTGTAGTTTATGCAACGAGGATTGCAACAGAATTTAGATTAAAATTTAATAGAGATGTAGTAATTGATTTAATTTGTTATAGAAGATTTGGCCATAATGAAGGTGATGAACCATCATTTACACAACCTCTTATGTATAGAAAAATAAGATCTCATCCATCANCCATAAAAATATACGGAAAAAAATTAGTTATAGANAAATTATTGAGTGAAAGTGATTTAAANATTCAAATNAAAAAATTTAAAGATTTATTAGATGATCANTTCAAAAATGCAAAAGACTATAAACCTCAAATTGAATGGTTTGAGGGNACATGGTCAAGATATAAACCTGAGAGAGGAAAAGATAAAAGAGGTGTTACAGGTTATGATATTNCTTTATTAAAGAAGATCTCANATAAAATAAATATTTTACCAGAGGATAGAAATATTCATAAAACAATTGTAAAAATTTTTGAATCTAGAAAAAAAAGTGTACAAAATGANTCAAATATTGACTGGGCTACCGCAGAGTCTTTAGCTTTTGGCTCATTATTAGAAGAAGGATACCCAGTAAGACTAGTTGGTCAAGATTCTGGCAGAGGTACCTTTAGTCAAAGGCATTCTGTTTTAAGAAACCAAATTGATAACTCTAGATATGTACCTTTAAACAATATTTCTACTAAACAAAAAAAATTTGAAATAGTTGATAGTTTTCTTTCAGAGCTCGCAGTGCTTGGATTTGAGTATGGATATAGTTTAGTTGAGCCAAATACCCTTACNGTATGGGAGGCACAATTTGGTGATTTTGCTAATGGAGCTCAAGTAATAATAGATCAATTTATTTCATCAGGTGAAAGGAAGTGGAAAAGAGCTTCAGGATTAGTTATGCTTTTACC
This sequence comes from Candidatus Pelagibacter sp., assembly GCA_002708525.1. Next base: position 8,509 of record PAOP01000019.1, on the reverse strand, counting down.
TCATGGTTATGAAGGTCAAGGACCTGAACATTCTTCAGCAAGATTAGAGAGATTTCTTCAATTATGCGCAAATGATAATATGCAGGTGCTGAANTGCACAACACCAGCTAATTACTTCCATGCTCTAAGAAGACAAATGCACCGTGATTTCCGAAAGCCTTTAATTATAATGACACCAAAATCTCTTTTGAGAAACAAATTTTGTGTTTCAAATCTNCAGGATTTTAGCAAGCAAAATAACTTTCATAGAGTTCTATGGGATCANGCGAAAGATCCAAAGCTAAAAGGTTTTATAAAATTGAGAGAAGATAAAGATATAAGAAAAGTGATATTATGCTCTGGCAAAATTTATTTTGACTTGTTGGCAGCAAGAGAAAAATTAAAAGTTGATGATGTTGTATTATTCAGAATAGAGCAACTTTATCCTTTTCCAGCTAAAAGTCTTGTTAAAGAACTTAAACCATATATTGAAAAAGCTAAATTTTACTGGTGTCAAGAGGAGCCAAAAAATATGGGAGCGTGGTTTTCAGTAAGAGATTATATCCAGTGGACATTGGATACGTTAAAAGCTAAAAATAATGAGATTTCTTACATTGGAAGAAGTCCAGATGCGTCACCAGCTACTGGTTATGCAAAAAGGCATCTTTTTGAACAACAAGAAATTATTAGTAAAGTTTTTAAATAAATGAGCGAACAAATTTTAGTACCAGTTTTGGGTGAGAGTATTAACGAGGCAACAGTTTCTAAGTGGTTAAAAAATGAGGGAGATTTTGTAAATGAAGATGAGGCGATAGTTGAACTTGAGACAGATAAAGTTAACCTCGAAGTACCAGCTCATATAAGTGGAATATTAAAGGAGATAAAATATAAAGATGGCGAAACGGTGGAAGTGGGTTCTGTTTTGGGTTTAATATCAGCAACCACAAAAGAGTTAGCGGTAAAAAGTGAGTCAATTGAAGAAGAGAAAACCAAAAATGATATAGAAAATGACAAAAGCAATATTATTAAATTAGATGTTGAACAAAAAACTGACAATAAAGACAAAGAAGAGCATCCTCTTTTATTAAATGATGTAATTGATGATCAAAACAAAGATGATGTATTGATATTAACAAATGAAGTGGTTGAAAAACAGTCTATTAAAAATGAGGCAGTTTTGTCNCCTGCAGTTCGAAAAATTGTTGTAGAAAATCAAATTGATACATCAAAAGTACAAGGTTCAGGAAAGGATGGCAGAATACTTAAAGGCGATCTTTTAAGTTTAATGGGAGAGAATCCTAGTCCTAATTCAAGAAGAGCTCAGTATGGTGAAGAAGAAAGAATAAAAATGACAAGACTGAGACAAACAATAGCTAAAAGATTAAAAGAGGCTCAAAATAATGCAGCCATGCTTACAACTTTTAATGAAGTTGATATGTCTGGAATAATTTCTATGCGAAAGGAAAATCAAGAGGATTTTCAATCTAGATATGGAATTAAATTAGGATTCATGTCTTTTTTTGTTAAAGCTTGTATAGTTAGTCTTAAATTGTTTCCCGCAATAAATGCTGAAGTTGAAAATCAAGAAATAATATACAAAAATTATTATAATATAAGTTTTGCAGTTGGAACTGAAAAAGGTTTAGTTGTACCTGTTCTTAAAAATGCAGATGAAATGTCTTTCCCTGAAATTGAAAAAGAGATCAAAAGGCTTTCTGATAAAGCAAAAGAAGGTACTTTAACGATAGAAGACCTACAAGGGGGAACTTTTACAATTAGTAATGGTGGGGTATATGGATCAATGTTATCTACCCCAATTTTAAATCCACCACAGTCAGGGGTGTTAGGGATGCATAATATAGTTAAGAGGCCAGTAGCAGATAATGGTGAAATAAAAATAAAGCCAGTAATGTATTTAGCATTGTCTTATGATCATAGAATAATTGATGGAAAAGACTCTGTATCCTTTCTTAAAACAGTAAAAGAGAATTTAGAAGATCCAAGGAGGTTGTTCTTAAATATATAAATGTCAGAAAAATTTGATGTAACAGTTATAGGTGGTGGTCCAGGTGGATATGTATGTGCTATTAGATTATCGCAGTTAGGTTTGAAGACTGCATGTATAGAGTCTAGAGGTTCATTAGGTGGAACTTGTCTTAATATAGGGTGTATTCCCTCAAAAAATTTACTTAATATTTCTGAAAATTTTCATAAAGCAAAAAATTTTGAAAAAATGGGAATTGAAACAGGAAAATTAAAAGTTAACCTTGAGCAAATGATGAAGAACAAAGATCAAGCAGTGAGTGTTTTAACTAAAGGTGTAGAATTTTTATTAAAAAAAAATAAAGTAACGTATTTAAAAGGCCATGGTTCATTTAAAAGTGCAAATGAAATTATAATAAAAAATAAAGATAAAGAGCATATAATCCAAACTGAAAAAATTGTTATTAGCACTGGATCAGAACCAATGTCTCTTCCAGGAATTGACTTTGACGAAGAAAGAATATTGTCATCAACTGGAGCTCTTTCGATTAAAAAACTTCCAAAAAGTATGATTGTTGTAGGTGGAGGATATATAGGTTTGGAAATGGGATCTGTTTGGTCAAGATTAGGAACAGATGTAACTGTTATAGAATTTCTAGATCATATTACACCAGGAATGGATAAAGAAATTTCAAACGAATTTATGAAAATTCTTAAAAAGCAGGGTATTAATTTTAATATGAATACAAAAGTAGAAAAAATTATAAAAAAAAATGATGGAGTAATAGTTGAAACATCTGATAATAATGGAAATAATAATAAACANGAAGTAGATGTTGTATTAATTTCAGTAGGAAGAAAACCGTATACGAATAACTTAAATCTNAAAAATGTTGGCATAGACCTTGATCAAAAAGGAAGAATCAAGGTAAATAAAAAATTTGAAACTAATGTAAAAAATATTTTTGNAATTGGTGATGTAATTGACGGTCCAATGTTGGCACATAAAGCCGAGGAAGAAGGAATNGCGGTCGCCGAGCTAATAANTGGACAATCTGNCCACGTTAATTATGATATNATTCCNGGGGTTATATATACCTCTCCAGAAATTGCAGCTGTCGGTAAAACAGAGGAGCANCTAAAAGANATGTCNATNGGATATAAAGTTGGTAAATTTCCATTTATGGCTAACTCTAGGGCGAAAGCTATTAATGAACCTGAAGGTTTCGTAAAAATTTTAGCAGATAAAGCTACTGATAAAGTTTTAGGGGTTCATATAATTGGCCCACACGCAGGAGAAATGATTGCAGAGATGTCAGTTGCGATGGAATTTGGCGCTAGTTCAGAGGATATTGCCCGTACTTGTCATGCCCATCCTACATTTTCTGAGGCAATAAAGGAGGCCGCTTTAGCAGTGGATAAAAGACAAATTCACTCTTAATATATTTCATAAATTTTTATGAAATATCCTATTTTGTTACCCAATATATTTGATCATCCGTTTACTTATAACAGTTCCATAAAGTTATCTGTCGGAGATTATGTAAAAGTTCCATTTGGTAAATCAAAAAAAACAGGGGTAGTTTGGAATGAATTTGAAAAAGATAAGAATAAGTTTTTTAAAATTAGAAATATAGAGGAAAAATTAAATNTCAGACCTTTAAATAAAANTACAATTAAATTTTTAAATTGGTTTTCAAGTTACAACTTAGTACCGAAAGGTATGAGCTTAAAGCTTCATCTACTTAGTAATGAAGCAGTAANCAACTTAAAAGAAGATGAATATAAAAATTTTCGATATAAAGAAATAACTCATAAATACNAGCTCTCAGATCAACAAAAAAATGCATTAAATGANATAAATAAAAAAANTAAAGAATTCAGNGTTCATTTACTACANGGTACAACTGGCTCTGGAAAAACTATTGTTTATTTTGAAGCTATAAAGCAAATTTTAAATAAAGGATTGCAAGCTTTAATTTTGCTTCCTGAAATTGGTTTAACAAGTGAATTTGAAAAAAAATTCGTCGATTTTTTTGGTTTTAATCCNGCGGTNTGGCATTCTGGGATAACACCAAAAAAGAAAAAAATAATATGGAGTGGACTTTCATCTGGAAAAATAAAAGCAGNTATTGGGGCTAGATCCTCTCTTTTCTTACCTTTTAAAAATTTAGGTATTGTGATTTTAGATGAGGAGCACGACCAGTCATATAANCAAGATGAAGGGGTTATATATAATGCCAGAGACATGGCAGTTGCTAGAGCAAATTTTGAAAATATACCTATAAATTTAATAACAGCAGTTCCATCAATTGAAACCTNCTCAAATATTAAAAAAAAAAAATATTCTTTTTCAAGACTAACTAAAAGATATAAAGATGCTAATCTTCCTAATCATGAAATTATCGANCTNAATAAATATAAACTTTATAAACAATCTTGGATCTCATCAAAAACAATTGAGAAAGTTAAAGATCATTTAGATTTAGGTGATCAGGTATTATTTTTTATTAANAGAAGAGGTTTTGCACCACACGTTTTATGTAAAAAATGTTTAAATATATTTTCTTGTCCCTATTGTTCTATAAATCTCGTGTACCATAAAAATAANAATAATCTACTATGTCATTACTGTGGTTATAAAAATCTATTAAAAAGAACTTGTAAAAATAAAACAGATCCTTGCGAATTTGTTTTTAGTGGTCCAGGTGTGGAAAGAATTTATGATGAAGCTAAAAGATTATTTCCAGACAAAAAAATATCAATATTTTCAAGNGATACAATGAATAAAGCTTCTTCCAAAAGTAAATTAGAAAAAATTNTTAATGGCGATGTAAATATTTTAGTTGGGACNCAGCTTATTTCAAAAGGNTTCCATTTTCCTCATCTTAACTGTATTGTTGTTTTAGATATTGATTTATCTTCTAATGGACATGACCTAAGAGTTGCAGAAAAAAATTTACAATTGTACCATCAGCTTTCAGGCAGGGCAGGCCGAGAAGGAAAACCGGCAACTGTTTATTTTCAGACGCATAATTTAAAATCTGATTTTATTAATCAAATTACAAATGAAGATCCATTCGTTTTTTTAGAGAAAGAATTAGAATTGAGAAAAAGAAATAGCCTTCCACCATTTGAGCGATTTGTTTCAATAATATTGACATCAACAGATGAGAAAAAATTAGAAACAGAATGTTCGCAATTTAAAAAATATTTATCAAACNTGNTAAAAGAAAGAGTTTTAGGACCTGTAAACGCNCCCATATATAGGATTAAAAGAAATTATAGACAAAGAATNCTTATAAGATCAAAAATNGAAGGAAAAATTCAANTAAAATTAGCCAGAATACTGAAAAATTATAAATTTAAGTCAGGAATAAAACTAACAGTTGATGTAGACCCAATAAGCTTCAATTAGCCTATAAATTTATAGGTTTTTTTATAATCTGAGCCTTGAAGACTGTTAATTCCTATGTTAATTAAGCAAAAATTTAAANACNTCTATAATCAGAAAGCATAAATTGACTAANACAAATTTATCATTCACAACATACAANAGTTACNCTCAGGCTTTATTTGAGTTATCTTCTGAAAATAATAATCTNTCTGAAATAGAAGATCAGGTAANAGGCATTTTAAAAATGATTTCAGAAAATGTTGAGTTTCAAGATCTTATNAAAGACCCAACAAATAAAATNGAAGAATTAGAAAATGTTATCAATCTAATTTCTGAACAGTTTAAATTTAATCAGTTACTTAAAAAATTTATGGTNTTTGTAATCTCAAAAAGAAGATTTTTTTATATAGAAAAAATATTAANTGATTTTCTNTTGATATGTTCAAATTCAAGAGGGGAAATGCATGCAGAAATATCTTCAGCAAGAGATTTAAATGAAAANGAAATTAATAAAGTAAAAAGTGAANTAATGGAAACTTTTGGCTNAAATATAAANTTAAACTATAAATATGACCCAAGTTTAATTGGAGGATTAATCATAAAAGTTGGAAGTACAATGATTGATACCTCTATTAAAAACAAATTACAANAAATTGAAAAGAAAATGATAGAGGCATAAATGGAAATAAATCCTTCAGAAGTTACAAAAATATTAAAAGATCAAATTAAAAATATTGGNAATAAAGCAGANGTNTCAGAAGTTGGTCAAGTTTTATCGGTNGGCGATGGAATTGCAAGAATTTATGGTTTAGATAATGTTCAGGCTGGAGAGATGGTTGAGTTTTCTGATGGATCAAAAGGAATGGCTCTTAATTTAGAGAGTGANAATGTTGGTGTTGTTATATTTGGTGATGACAGAGCAGTTAAAGAGGGCGATACTGTAAAAAGAACAGGAGCAATTGTTGATACGCCTGTTGGTAAAGAATTATTAGGNAGAGTAGTCGATGGNTTAGGAAATCCTATTGATGGAAAAGGTTCATTAGACAAGGGAGTAAAAAGAAGTCGGGTGGAAGTAAAAGCACCTGGAATNATACCACGTAAATCAGTTAATGAACCAATGCAAACAGGATTAAAATCNATTGATAGCTTAGTTCCAATTGGAAGAGGGCAAAGGGAATTAATAATTGGTGATAGACAAACTGGAAAAACAGCTGTTGCAATTGATGCAATAATTAACCAAAAAAAAATAAATGANTCAGGTGATGAGAAACAAAANTTATATTGTGTGTATGTTGCAATTGGCCAAAAGAGGTCAACAGTTAGGCAAATAGAAAAAACTTTAGAAGAGGCTGGAGCAATGCAATATACAACAATAGTTGCAGCCACAGCATCAGACGCAGCTCCACTTCAGTTTTTAGCTCCTTATACTGGATGTGCCATGGGTGAATATTTTAGAGATAATGGAATGCATGCTTTAATTATCTATGATGATTTATCTAAACAGGCAGTTGCCTATNGACAAATGTCATTACTTTTAAGAAGACCACCAGGAAGAGAAGCTTACCCAGGTGATGTATTTTATTTACACAGTAGATTGCTTGAAAGAGCTGCAAAATTGAGNGATGAACATGGTGGAGGCTCTTTAACTGCTCTNCCCATCATTGAAACNCAGGGTGGNGATGTATCAGCATTTATACCTACTAACGTAATTTCAATAACTGATGGACAAATATTTTTNGAAACTGAATTATTCAACCAAGGAATTAGACCNGCAATTAACGTTGGACTATCGGTATCTAGAGTAGGATCATCTGCTCAAACNAAAGCNATGAAAANNGTTTCNGGATCAATGAAACTNGANNTNGCTCANTATAGAGAAATGGCAGCNTTTGCACAATTCGGTTCAGATCTTGATGCATCTACTCAAAAATTATTAAATAGAGGTGCAAAACTTACTGAACTTCTAAAGCAGAAACAATATTCACCAATGACTGTTGCAGAACAAGTAATTTCAGTATTTTGTGGAGTTAAAGGACACCTTGATGACATTGATCAAAAAGATATAGCTAGATTTGAAACAAGCATTATTGAAAAATGTAAATCAGATAAACCAGAAATAATTGACTCAATATCTTCAACAGGCAAACTTGACGATAATAGTGAAAAATTATTGGCTGAAATAATAGCAGAACTCAAAAAAAACTTTAGTTAACTGATATGGCAAGTTTAGATGATTTAAAAAAAAGAATATCTAGTGTTAAATCAACACAAAAAATTACTAAAGCAATGAAAATGGTTGCTGCTGCAAAACTTAGAAGAGCACAAGAAAGTGCGGAGAGAGGAAGACCTTATTCAGAAAAAATGAATAATATTATACTTAATCTTTCAGGTGGAATTACAGATATTGAAAATGCTCCAAAACTTTTAGCTGGTACAGGTCAAGATAAGATACATCTTTGTGTAGTTATGACTGCTGATAGAGGACTTTGTGGAGGTTTTAATTCAAATATTATAAAAAAAGCTAAAGCTTATTTTCAAAAATTGTCAGAAAATGGCAAAGAATTGAAAATTATTACAGTTGGTTCAAAAGGTTATGATCAGCTTAAAAGAGTTTATAAAGACAAAATAATAGAAAAAATATCTTTTAAAGATTCCAAGAATGCAAATTACTTTGATGCTGACAAAGTAGGAAAACTTATAATTGCAAAGTTCGAAAAAAAAGAATTTGATGTATGCACAATTTTTTATAATCAATTTAAAAATGTAATTACTCAAATACCACAAGAACAACAACTTATTCCTTTAAAAACAACTGAAAAAGAAGAGAAATCATTAGATGAAAATTATGAGTTTGAACCTGATGAAGATGAAATTTTGGGTAATTTACTACCAAAAAATATCTCAACTCAGATTTTTAAAGCAATGTTAGAGAATTCAGCTAGCGAACAAGGTTCAAGAATGAGTGCAATGGATAATGCAACTAGAAACGCAGGTGAAATGGTTGATAAACTGACTATTGAATACAATAGAAGCCGTCAAGCAGCAATTACAAAAGAACTAATAGAAATTATATCAGGAGCAGAAAGTTTATAATTATGAGAAAAGGAAATATTACACAAATTATTGGAGCGGTAGTAGATGTTAAATTTG
>PAOP01000018.1 GCA_002708525.1 Candidatus Pelagibacter sp. | reverse complement strand
TATTTTGGCCATGTTTTTGGTTGGAATGTAGTGACTAGATCACTAAACGCTGCCACAAATAACATGTCAGTTATTTTCATCAAAAATAAAATTATTTAAAAAAAATTTATTATGCCAACTATTAACCAGTTAGTAAGAAAAAGTAGAGACAAACAAATTACTAGAAACAAAGTTCCAGCTTTGCAAAAACAACCACTTAAAAGAGGTGTGTGTGTGAAAGTTTATACTACAACCCCTAAGAAACCTAACTCTGCATTGAGAAAAGTGGCTCGAGTAAGATTATCTAATGGTTTCGAGGTAACAGCATATATTCCTGGTGAAGGTCATAATTTACAAGAGCATTCAGTAGTTTTAATAAGAGGTGGAAGAGTAAAAGATCTACCTGGTGTCCGTTATCACATATTGAGGGGAAATTTAGATACCCAAGGTGTTGCAAATAGAAAACAAAGAAGATCTTTGTATGGTACAAAGAAAGGTAAATAAAAATGTCTAGAAAAAGAAAAGCTCCAAAAAAATTACCAATTATTGACCCTAAATACAAATCCACAATTATTCCAAAATTAATTAATTCAATTATGTATGATGGAAAAAAAACTATAGCAGAGAAAATAATTTATGATGCAATTGACAAGATAAAAAGTAAATCAAAAGACGAACCTTTAAACGTTTTTAATGATGCTATTAATAATATAAGACCAACAGTTGAAGTTAGATCTAGAAGAGTGGGTGGTGCAACATATCAAGTTCCTGTTGAAGTTAAATCAAAAAGATCTCAAGCTCTAGCCTTAAGATGGTTAGTAGATGCTTCTAGAAAACGTAAAGATAAAAAAATGTCAGATAAAATATTTAATGAAATATATGATGCTTATCAAAATAGAGGATCTGCAATTAAAAAAAAAGAGGATACACATAAAATGGCAGAATCTAATAAAGCTTTTGCGCATTTTAGATGGTAATAAATTATGTCTAGAACACACACATTAGATAAATATAGAAATATTGGTATCATGGCACACATTGATGCTGGAAAAACAACTACAACTGAAAGAATTCTTTATTATACTGGTAAAAGCCACAAGATTGGCGAGGTGCATGATGGTGCTGCAACTATGGATTGGATGGAGCAAGAGCAAGAAAGAGGTATTACAATAACTTCTGCTGCAACAACATGTTTTTGGAATGACCATAGGATTAATATTATAGATACACCTGGTCATGTAGATTTTACAATTGAAGTTGAGCGATCCTTAAAGGTACTAGATGGTGCCGTAGCCGTATTTGATGGTGTAGCGGGCGTGGAACCTCAATCAGAAACTGTTTGGAGGCAAGCAGATAAATATAAAGTTCCAAGAATTTGCTTTGTTAATAAATTAGATAGGACTGGAGCAGATTTTTTCAGATGTGTAAGCATGATAAAAGATCGCCTTGGCGCAAAACCATTAGTAATGCAAGTTCCTATTGGTGTTGAGGCTTCTTTAAAAGGAGTTGTGGATCTTATTAAGATGAAAGCAATTGTTTGGAAGAATGAGGACTTAGGTGCCGCATGGGAACTTATTGATATACCAGAAGATTTAAGGGAAATTTCCTCAAAATATCGTCAAGAATTAGTTGAAACAGCAGTAGAACAAGATGAAAAACTTATGGAGGATTATCTTGGGGGTAAAGATATATCAGAGGAAGACCTTATTAAATGTGTGAGAAAAGGATGTTTGGGTTTTGATTTTGTTCCAGTTCTTACTGGGTCAGCCTTTAAAAATAAAGGTGTTCAACCGTTACTTGATGCAGTTGTTAATTATTTACCAAGTCCAAAAGACATAGGATCAATAAAAGGAACAAAACCTGGTTCCGAAGATGAAGTTGAGATGAAATTTGAGGATAATTCACCATTTTCTGCATTAGCATTTAAAGTTGCTAATGATCCGTTTGTTGGGAGTTTGACATTTATTAGAATTTATTCTGGAACTGTAAAGTCAGGCACTGGTATTTATAATACGTCAAAAGATAAAGAGGAAAGAGTTGGTCGGATGCTTTTAATGCATGCTAATTCTAGAGAAGACATTAAAGAAGCTAATGCTGGTGATATTGTTGCTTTAGCTGGATTGAAAAATACAATAACTGGACATACACTAGCAAACAAAGATGCCCCAGTTTTGCTTGAACCAATGGAATTTCCTGATCCAGTAATTGAAATTGCAGTAGAGCCTAAAACAAAAGCTGATCAAGAAAAGATGGGAGAAGCCTTAGGAAGGTTAGCTAAAGAAGACCCGTCATTTAGAGTAACCTCTGATGAAGAGTCTGGACAAACTATAATAAAAGGAATGGGCGAACTTCACTTAGACATTATCGTGGATAGAATGAAAAGAGAATTTAAAGTCGAGGCAAATGTTGGAGCTCCTCAAGTAGCTTACAGAGAGACAATACTTTCACCTGCAGAGAATGATTATACACATAAAAAACAAAGTGGAGGAGCCGGACAGTTTGCAAGAGTTAAGTTAACTGTTGAGCCACTAGAGCCTGGAAAAGGTAGAGAAATTGAAAGTAAAATTAAAGGTGGTGCAATTCCTAAAGAATTTATCCCAGGAGTAGAAAAAGGAGTAGAAACAGTTGCAGATGGAGGCATATTAGCAGGTTTTCCATTAATAGATTATAAGGTTACTATAGTTGATGGATTACATCACGATGTTGACTCAAGTGTTTTGGCATTTGAATTAGCATCAAGACAATGCTTCAAAGAAGCATGCACAAAAGCTACATTAAAATTATTAGAACCCATAATGCGTGTAGAAGTGGTTACACCAGAAGATTATATGGGGGATGTAATAGGAGACCTTAATAGTAGAAGAGGTCAAATAAGCACACAAGAACAAAGAGGAAATGCAACAGTAATAACTGCTATGGTACCTTTGGCAAATATGTTTGGCTATATAAATAATTTAAGGTCTATGTCTCAAGGAAGAGCCCAATATTCAATGTTCTTTGACCATTACGACAAAGTACCTCAAAATGTACAAGACGAAGTAACTAAAAAAACAGGTTAATTATGGAAAAGCAAAATATTAGAATTAAATTAAGAGCATATGATAACAAGGTATTAGATCAATCTACTGAAGAAATAGTAAACACAGTTAAAAGAACGGGTGCTAATATAAAAGGGCCAATACCTTTGCCAACTAAAAAAGAGAGATATACAGTTTTAAGATCCCCACATATTGATAAGAAAAGTAGAGAACAATTCGAAACAAGAACACATAAACGATTAATAGATATAATAGAGCCTACACCCGCTACAGTAGAAGCATTAATGAAATTAGATTTAGCTTCAGGTGTTGATGTGGAGATAAAAATATAATGAGTGAAATAGGTTTAATAGGTAAAAAAATAGGTATGACAAGAGAATTTTATAAAACAGGCCAGTCAGTACCAGTAACGGTATTAAAAGTAGAAAAAGGAAGGGTTATACAATTAATAGACAAAGAAAGCAGAGGTTATGATGCAGTTCAATTAGGCTTTGGAAAAATTAAAAACTCTAAATTAACAAAACCTATGAAAGGTCATTTTACAAAAAAAAACACAGAAGCCAAAAAAATATTAAAAGAATTTAGAGTGAAAAATTTAGAAGATTATAAAGAAGGAAATGAATTTGGTATTGAAATATTCAAGGACTTAAAATTTTTAGATGTTAAATCAAAAACTATTGGAAAAGGTTTTGCGGGAGCAATGAAAAGACATAATTTTGGAGGATTAAGAGCATCTCATGGTGTATCCATATCACATAGAGCCCATGGTTCAACAGGACAAAACCAGGATCCTGGAAAAGTATTTAAAGGAAAAAAAATGGCTGGACATATGGGAGATAAGTTAAGATCGATGCAAAATCTTGAAATAATTAAAACTGATTTAAACAATGAGCTAATTTACCTTAAGGGCTCAATACCAGGTTCAAAAAACTCTGAAGTTTTACTAAAAAAAGCTGTAAAAAATATTAACAAACTTACAATCTTAGAAAAAATTGAAATTCTTGAAAGAACCAAAAAAACTAAAGATAAAAAAAAATAACATATGAAATTAGAAAAAATTAGTATTGAGGGCAAAAAAGATTTTATCGAAATTTCTGATAAAATAGTTGCAGCAAAAATAAACAGTAAGCTTATTAGCAATGTTCTTTATAAAACAAATGCTAATTACAAAGGAAGAAAAGCAAAAACAAAGCAAAAAAATGAAATTACTGGATCAACATCAAAGATTTATGCTCAAAAAGGAACAGGAAATGCAAGACATGCAAGTAAAAAAGCTCCTATTTTTGTAGGTGGTGGTGTAGCTCATGGTCCAAAAGGTGAGTCTAAGTATAAAAAGAGAAAAATTAATAAAAGTGAAAAAAAATTAGGAATAGCCTCATTAATAACAAAAAAAAATAAATTTAATGACCTAATAATTATAGACGACTTTAAAGAGGAAATTATAAAAACTAAATTGATGAATAATATACTTACAAAATTTGAAGCTAAAAATGCAATAATAATTGCAGATAAAAAATCCAAAGATAATATTTTTAAATCTGCAAGGAATATTCCAAATATTAAAATAACAGATATTAATCATTTTAGTGCTTACGATTTAGCTAAGTTTAAAAAAGTGATCTTTACAGAAACATCAATAAAAGAATTAGAGAATAGGTATTAAATATGGAAAAGTTGCATTTATACGATAAGATCCTATCACCTTTAGTGACTGAAAAATCAACCAATCTTTCAGTACAAAATAAAATTACCTTTAAAGTAAACTCAAAGGCAAATAAAAAAAATTTAAAAAATAATATTGAAAAAATATTTAAAGTTAATGTCACAAAGGTGAATATAATTAATAAAAAATCAAGAATTAAGACTACCAGAGGAAAAAAAGTAAGAGTTAAAGGTTTTAAAAAAGCGATAATAACTTTAAAAAAAGGTCAAAACATTGATCTAACAACAGGTATATAGAAATATGGCATTAAAAACATTTAAACCTTATACCAAATCTACAAGAGGTACCATTCTTATAAGTAGAGAAGGGCTTTGGAAAGGTAAACCTTTTAAATCTTTAACATCTCCAAATAATTCTTCCAAAGGTAGAAATAACTATGGAAGAATAACATCTAGAAATCATGGTGGTGGACATAAACATAAATATAGAAAAATAGACTTTTACAGAAAAAAAAAGGGGCTAAATGCTCAAATAGAGAGAATTGAGTACGATCCAAACAGATCCTGTCATATTATGCTTGTAAAATTTGAAGATGGAGAGAGATTTTATTATTTAGCGCCTAAAGATATTAAAGTTGGAGATACAATTCAAAATGGATCAGACTCTGAAATAAAAATTGGGAATTGTCTTCCATTAAAAGATATTCCAGTTGGCATCGATATCCATAACGTAGAAATAAATCCTGGTGGAGGTGGAAAGATAGCAAGATCTGCAGGTACATCAGTATCGATATCAGGAATAGATGGAAATTACTCTATAATTAAAATGACTTCTGGTGAAGTAAGGAAAATTAACTCAAACTCAATGGCAACTATAGGGGTTTTATCTAATCCGGATCAAAAAAATATAAAAATAGGTAAGGCAGGTAGATCAAGATGGCTTGGAAGAAGACCACATACTAGAGGTGTTGTAAAAAATCCAGTAGATCACCCGCATGGGGGAGGTGAAGGTAAGTCAGCAGGTGGGAGACATCCAGTTTCACCTACAGGTCAATCAGCTAAAGGACTTAAAACTAGAGACAACAAAAGAACAGATAAATTTATAATAAGAAGAAGAAAGAAAAAGCGAGCATAAATTATGGCTAGATCAGTATGGAAAGGACCATTTGTAGAGGAAAGTTTGATTAAAAAAGTCGAAAATCTAAAGAATGAAACTGTTAAAAAACCAATTAAAACGTGGTCAAGAAAATCAACAATAATACCTGATTTTGTCGGGATAAGTTTTCTAATTTATAATGGTAAAAAATTTATACCTATTACAATTTCAGAGGACATGGTAGGTCACAAGTTTGGAGAATTTGCGCCCACTAGACAATTCTTTGGTCATACGCCTGCAGACAAAAAGGCAAAAGTTGAAGGTGGAGCAAAAAAATAATGCCTAAATTGAAAAAAAAAATAGATACTAAAATAGTTAAATCTGTTAACAAAAATGTAAGATCTAGTACAAGAAAATTAAACCCTATATTAAAATCAATTGTTGGAAAAAAAGTTGATGTAGCAATTCGGGATTTATCATTTTCAGATAAAAGAATTTCTAAAGACATAAAAAAAACAATATCATCAGCAATAGCTAATGCAGAAAATAATTTTCAGTATGATATTGATAAATTAATAGTTAAAGAAGCATACTGTGGAAAACAAGTTATAATGAAAAGGTTTAGAGCAAGAGCAAAAGGGAGAGCTGCAGAAATAATGAAACCTTATTCTAATCTTACAATAATTTTAACTGAAAACAGCAAACAAATGGAGAAACATGGGACAAAAAGTTAATCCAGTAGGATTGAGACTAGGTATCAATAGAGGATGGGACTCCGTATGGTATGCTAAGAAAAAAGATTTTGGAAATAATCTGATAGAGGATTATAAAATAAGAGTATATATCAAAAAAAATGTAATAAATTCTGGTGTATCTAAAGTTATGATAGAAAGAACTACAAAAAAATGTTTTGTTACTATTTATACCTCTAGACCAGGATTTGTAATTGGAAAAAAAGGTACTGATATAGAAAAGATAAAAGGCAATTTATCAAAATTAACATCTAACGAAGTTGTACTTAATATTAAAGAAGTAAAGAAACCAGAGACAAACAGTTATTTAGTTGCAGAAAATATTGCACAACAACTAGTAAAAAGAGTTTCTTATAGACGTGCAATGAAAAGAGCAATCCAGTCAGCACTAAGATTAGGCGCAAAAGGTATAAAAGTTTCAATAAGCGGAAGATTGGGTGGTAATGAAATAGCAAGAACGGAGTGGTTAAGAGAGGGCAGCATTCCGTCTCACACATTAAGGGCTGATATTGATTATTCTGAAGCTGAAGCTTTAACAACATATGGCATAATTGGCATTAAAATTTGGATATATAAAGGTGAAATTTTCACAAGAGAATTCAGTCAAGAAAGGAATAAAAATTAAGGATGTTACAACCAACTAGAACAAAATTTAGAAAAGCCCACAAAGGGAGAATACATGGCAATGCATCAAGATGTAATTTGATGAATTATGGCTCTTTTGGATTAAAAGCTCTACAGCCAGAGCGTGTAATTTCAAGACAAATNGAAGCNGCAAGAGTNGCNTTAACNAGNCANATGAAAAGNCAAGGNNGAGTATGGACAAGANTGTTCCCAAATATNCCAGTNTCAAAAAANCCNACNGANGTANGNATGGGNAAAGGTAANGGNTCNCCAGAATTTTGGGCNTGCAGAGTNAAACCAGGNAGAATTCTTATTTGAANTAGANGGTGTTTCAGANCANATTGCAAAAGAAGCNCTTTATAANGCNTCTGCNAAATTACCAATAAAATGCAAATTTATAAAGAGAATATAAAATGAAAAAAAAAGAAATGAAAAANTTTACTAAAAAACAAATTTTAGACAATATTGAAAAACTTAAAAAAGACTTATTTAATTTCAGGTTTCAGAAAGTTAATGGTCAAATTAAAAGTCCAGCTAAGATAAATGAAACAAAAAAAAATATAGCAAGATTGAAAACTTTAATAGGGGTTAAGAATGCCTAAAAAAATTTTAAATGGAGTTGTTGTAAGCGACAAACCAAATAAGACTATCACTGTTTTAGTTGAAAGAAAATATCAACATCCAGTACTAAAGAAAGTAATGAAGGCAAGAAAAAAATATAATGCACATGATGAAGAAAATAAATTTAAAATAGGCGATAAAGTCTCAATACGAGAAAGTAGACCTTTTTCAAAAAATAAAAAATTTGAAGTTATAGGAGATGTAAAATGATACAAATCCAAACAGAACTTATGGTAGCTGATAATACAGGCGCAAAAAAAATTGAATGTATAAAAGTGTTGGGTGGATCAAAGAGAAGATATGCAAGTATAGGAGATACAATTGTTGTTGCTGTTAAAGAGGCTATACCAAAAGGTAAAGTAAAAAAAGGTTCAGTTCATAAGGCTGTTGTTGTAAGAGTAAAAAAGGGTATTCACAGAAATGACGGTTCCAAGGTAAGATTTGATAATAATGCGGCTGTTTTAACGGATGATAAAGGTGAACCAATAGGAACAAGAATTTTTGGACCAGTAACACGGGAGCTTAGAAGCAGAGGTCAGATGAAAATTATTTCACTAGCACCCGAGGTATTATAATGATCAAAAAAGGGACAAAAGTTAAAATATTGACTGGGAAAGATAAAAAAAAAGAAGGCGAAATAATAGAAATAGATAGAAAAAATAATAGAGCAAAGGTAAAGGGTATAAATATTGTTAAAAAACATATTAAAACGACAAAGGAAAAAAAAGGTGGAATAGTGTCTAAAGAAAATTTTATTCATTTGTCTAACTTAAAAAATATTGAAAATACAAAAAAAATAGAAGCTAAAAAATAATGGAACCGAGACTTAAATCAATTATCACAAAAGAAATAAACCCAACTCTTAAAGAAATGTTTGGTTATAAAAATATTTTTATGGGACCAAAGATTGAAAAAGTGGTATTAAATATGGGGTTAGGTTTAGATGGAAATGATTCAAAAATTCTTAATTCTTCNCAAGAAGATCTCGCCTCTATAACAGGACAAAAACCTGTAATTACAAAATTTAGAAAATCAATTGCAAATTTTAAAACAAGAAAAAATACTAACTCTGGATTAAAAGTAACTTTAAGAGGAAATAAAATGTACGAATTTATTGATAGACTTATAAATATAGCCCTTCCAAGAATTAAAGATTTTAGAGGTTTAAATTCAAAAGGATTTGACAAGTTTGGTAATTATACATTTGGTATAAAAGAACAGATAGTGTTTCCTGAAGTTAACTTTGATAAAGTAGACAAGATTAGGGGATTAGATATCACAATAGTAATAAAAACAATGGATACGAAGCATAGTTTTGAGCTTCTTAAAAGATTAAATTTTCCATTTAAAGAAGGTAGGAGTAATTAATGGCCAAGTTAAGTTCGATTAATAAAAATAACAAAAGAATAAAAATGTCAGATAAATTTTACAAAAAAAGAAAGAATTTAAAAAAAATCATAATGGATAAAAAATTATCATTTGATGAAAGATTTAAGGCGCAACAAAAGCTCTCTAAGTTACCAAGAAATTCTGCAAAAATCAGAGTTCGGAACAGATGTCAAATAACAGGAAGACCACATGGGGTTTACCGAAAACTTAAAATATCAAGAATTGCTTTAAGACAACTAGGTCTTGAGGGNAAAATTCCAGGTATGGTAAAATCAAGTTGGTAGAAAGGATAATATGAGTTTAAGCGATCCAATAGGAGATATGTTAGCTAGATTAAAAAATTCTCAAATGAGAAACCACAAAAAAATAGAAATGCCTTCATCAAAATTTAAGGCCAAAATTGCAGAGATTTTAAAATCTGAAGGATATATTATTGATTATGAGGTTAAATCCGATCGAAATAAAGCTGACCTACATATAAGTCTTAAATACAGTTCAGGAAATCCAGTAATAAACTCGATAGAAAGAGTATCAAAACCTGGAAGAAGAATATTTTCTAGCGCTGATAGTCTGCCAAAAGTAAATAATGGTTTAGGGATAGCTATTATTTCAACACCAAAAGGTGTTATGACTGATATTGATGCAAGAAAACAAAAAGTCGGTGGAGAAATAATTTGTAAGGTATTTTAATNTCNAAAATTNGAAAAACAAGTATAGCAATACCTGATAAAGTGAAAGTTATGTTAAGTGATAATATGATTAATATCGAAGGACCATTAGGTAAAAAATCTTTGAATATAGATTTAGATATTTTTGAATTAAATATAAATGAGGGTAAAGAAGTTTCAATTAAACCAAAAAAATCAAGTCAAGATACTAAAAGATTATGGGGCATGAACAGAAGTTTAATTAATAATGCAATCATTGGTGCAAGTAAAGGGTATGAAAAAATTCTAGAGCTTACAGGCGTTGGTTATAGAGGATCTTTGAAAGGAAACATTCTAAATCTTCAACTTGGATTTAGTCATGATATAAATTTTGATATTCCAAATGGAGTAAAGATACAAGTTGAAAAACAAAATATTATTAGAATATCAGGTACAGATAAACAACAAGTTGGAATGGTAGCTGCTGAAATCAAAAGTATAAGACCTCCTGAACCCTACAAGGGAAAAGGAATTAAAGAGCAAGGTCAATATATATTAAGAAAAGAGGGTAAGAAAAAGTAATGAACTTAACAAAAATTGATAGAAAAAAATTTAGAGTCAGAAATAAGTTAAAAAAATTTGCTTCTAGTGACAGATATAGACTATGTGTGAATAGATCAACTAAAAATATAAGTGCTCAAATTATTGATGATTCAAATAATATCACATTGGTCTCTGCTTCATCAAATACTAAAGAAATTAAAGCCCAAAAAAAAAATAAAAAAGAATTATCAGCATTAGTTGCTGAAAATTTAGCAAAAAAAGCTAAAGAATTGAAGATTACAAAAGTTTTTTTTGACAGAGGAGTGTATAAATATCATGGAAGAATAAAATTATTAGCAGAAGAACTTAGAAAAAATGGAATGGAATTTTAAAGCATGGAAAAAAATACAGAATTTGTAGAAAAATTAGTTCATATTAATAGAATAACTAAAGTTGTTAAAGGTGGTAGGAGATTTGGATTTTCGGCGTTAGTAGTCGTAGGAAATCAGAATGGAAAAATTGGCGTAGCACATGCTAAAGCAAAACAAGTTCCTGATGCAATTAAAAAAGCAAACGAATTAGCAAGAAGAAACCTTGTTCAAATACCTTTAAGAGAGGGGAGAACTATCCATCATGATATCTTTGGCAAAGATGGAGCAGGCAAGATAAAATTAAGAGCTGCTCCTAAAGGTACAGGGATAATAGCGGGTGGCGCTGTTAGAGCTGTATGCGAAGTTTTGGGGATAAAAGATATAGTTGCAAAGTCTCTTGGGACAGCAAATCCACACAATGTTATTAGAGCTTGCATGAAAGCACTCTCAAAACAAAATTCTCCAAAAAATATTTCATTATTAAGAAATAAAAAAATTTCAGAAATCGTTGAGAAAAGAGGATAATGAGTTTTTTAAATAAAAATGTAAAAATTAAAATTCCAAAGAAAAGATTAGGTAGAGGAATTGGTTCAGGAAAAGGTAAGACTTCAGGCAGAGGTGTAAAGGGACAAAAATCTAGATCGGGTGTTGCCATAAAAAGTTTTGAAGGAGGTCAAATGCCTCTTTACAGAAGACTGCCTAAAAGAGGTTTTAATCCAATAAAAAAAATGAAAGTAGCTAAAATTAATTTAGACCAACTACAAAAATTTGTTGATTCAAAAAGAATAGACACATCAAATATAATAAATTTAGATAGCTTAAAGAAAGATAAAATTATAAAAAAATCCTATTTTAAATTTAAAATTCTTGCAAATGGAAATCTTAAAAGCAAAATAGACTTAGAGGCTGACTTTTCCTCAATTTCTGCAAAAGAAAAAATTGAAAAATTAGGTGGCGTTTTAAAAATCAAAAATCAAAAATAATAATGAGTGAGTCATCACAATCAAATGATTTAAGAAACAGAATCTTATTTACAATTTTTATTCTTGCCATTTATAGATTAGGCACTTTTATTCCGCTACCCGGTATAGATCCTGCACAATTACAAATAATGATGGACAGTAATCAAAAAGGTTTATTAGGCATGTTTAATGTCTTTGCTGGAGGAGCTGTGAGTAGGATGGCAATATTTGCTCTTGGTATAATGCCTTATATTTCATCATCAATTATTGTTCAACTACTGACAGGTGTAACAGATTATTTCAAAAATCTTAAAGCACAGGGTGAAATTGGAAGGCAAAAAATTACACAAATTACAAGATACGGAACTGTTTTGCTGGCAACCGTACAAGGTTATGGACTTTCTGTTGGATTAGAATCTTCAGCAGATCTAGTTATTAACCCTGGTTATTTTTTTAAAATTTCAACAGTAACTACAATAGTTGCTGGGACTATATTTTTAATGTGGTTAGGTGAACAAATAACACAAAGAGGTATAGGTAATGGAATATCTTTAATAATTTTTGCGGGTATTGTGGCTGAAATCCCAAGAGCTTTGGTGACAACCTTTGAGTTAGGTAGAACAGGAGCTATTTCATCATTGATGATAATATTTATATTTATTTTACTAGTAGCCACAATTTTATTTATTGTATTCATGGAACGAGCATTAAGAAAAATACTTATAAATTACCCCAAAAGACAGATGGGGAATAAAATGTATGGAGGTGAGTCTTCACATCTACCATTAAAAATAAATTCTGCGGGAGTAATACCTGCAATATTTGCATCAGCTCTTTTATTATTGCCTGTAACATTCTCAAATTTTAATGTTTCACAGAATGACACCTTTTTGAATATTTCATCTTACTTTTCGCAAGGACAACCCCTTTATATGATTTTGTATGCCTCAGGTATAATTTTCTTTACTTTCTTTTATACTTCAATAACGTTTAATCCTAATGAAACTGCAGAAAATTTAAGGAAATATGGAGGTTTCATTCCTGGAATAAGACCAGGAGAAAGTACCGCAATATATATTGATTCAATTCTCACAAAGTTAACAACAATAGGAGCATTATATTTAACACTTGTTTGTTTAATGCCAGAATTTTTAATAGCTAATTATCCCATACCATTTTATTTAGGCGGTGCATCAGTATTAATTGTTGTAGTTGTAGCGATAGATACTGTCACCCAAGTGCAGACAAGACTAATGAGTTCACAATATGAGCAATTAATCAAGAAAACCAAATTTGGAAGATAATTATAGTGAATGTAATTATTTTTGGACCACCAGGAGCAGGTAAGGGTACACAAGCGATTAATATTGTTAAAAAATTCAATCTTTATCAAGTTTCAACCGGCAATCTTTTGAGAAATGAAGTTAAAAATCAAACAGACATTGGCAAAGATATTGAAAATATAATTTCCAAAGGTGACTTTGCTACTGATGAAATAGTCAACGAACTAATCAAAAATATTATATTTAATAAAGATAAAAAAAATAAATTAATTTTTGATGGATATCCTAGATCATTAAGCCAGGCAAAAAACTTAGATTTATTATTAGATAAATCTGATCAAAAAATAGATTTTATTTTTTTTTTAAATGTCAAAAAAGAGACGATAATTAAGCGTATAGAGAAAAGAAAAATATTGGAAAAAAGATCAGATGACAACTTTAAGACAATAATCAAGCGATATGATACATACATGGAAACAACAAAACCCGTCTTAGAATTCTACTCTAAAAAACATAATTTTTATGAAATTGATGGAAGTGAAAAAATTGATGAAATATCTAGTAAAATTGAACAAATTCTATCAGTTTAAGACATTGACTTTGAAATAACTTCTTATATAAAAGGCTAAATTTTATCTCAATATTATGGCTCGTATAGCAGGTGTTAACATTCCACAAAACAAACTAGTTAGAGTAGGCCTGACTTATATATATGGAATTGGTGAAAAAAACTCAAATGATATTTGTAAATCATTAGAAATACCAAGTACAAAAAGAGTTAATGAATTAACAGATGATGAAATTTTGAAAATAAGAGAATTTATAGATCAAAAATTTACAGTGGAAGGAGATCTTAGAAGAGATACTTCTCTTAATATAAAAAGATTAATTGACCTGGCATCTTATCGTGGTTCTAGACATAGAAAAAAATTACCTGTTAGAGGACAAAGAACCAGATGTAATGCAAGAACTAGAAAAGGAAAAGCAATTGCAATTGCAGGAAAAAAATTAACTCCACTTAAGAAATAATATGACAAAAGATAAAACTGAAAATAAAGATAAAATAAAAGAAACTACGCCTAAATCAAAAAAAAGTTCTTATTCTAAGAAAAAAAAAAATAAAAAAAATATATTAAATGGGATTGCTTATGTTCAATCTACTTTTAATAATACAATAGTGTCTATTGCAGATACAAATGGTAACGTAATCTCCTGGGCTTCTGCTGGACAAAAAGGTTTTAAAGGATCAAGAAAATCAACTCCTTACGCAGCTCAAGTAGCAGCTGACTCTGCTGCAGCGAAAGCTTTAGAAGTAGGAATGAAAATTCTTTCTGTTGAAGTAAAAGGTCCTGGATCAGGCAGAGAAACAGCTTTAAGAGCTTTACAGGCAAGAGGATTTAAAATTATATCTATAAAAGACACAACACCAATGCCCCATAATGGTGCGAGACCCCCAAAAAAAAGGAGAGTTTAAATGGAAACAACTGAAGTAAATATAAAAAATTGGAAATCACTTATTAAACCGCCAAAATTAGATGTAAATTTAAGTGATGACAAATCTTACGCTAAAATAGTGGCTGAACCATTAGAAAAAGGTTATGGTTTAACTCTTGGTAACTCTTTAAGAAGAATACTATTATCTTCAATCAGAGGAACAGCTGTAACCGCAATACAAATTGATGGAGTTTTACATGAATTCACATCGATTAAAGGTGTAAGAGAGGATGTTACCGACATTGTTTTAAATGTTAAATCTCTTGCTCTAAAAAGTGATAGTGAAACTATTAGTAAATTAATTTTAGATGCAAAGGGACCTGGAGAAATAAAAGCATCAAATATTACAACATCATCAGATATTGAAATCTTAAATCCTGATTTAGTTATCTGCAATTTAGATGAAAATACTAACTTTCATATGGAAATGACTGTTAGTAATGGCAAGGGTTACGTCCCTGCTGACATGAATAAGCCTGAAGAACCACCATTAGGTCTTATTCCAATAGATTCTTTGTTTAGCCCTGTTAAAAAAGTTTCATATTCAATTAGTACCGCAAGAGAAGGTAAAGCTTTAGATTATGATAAACTTACAATGGAAGTTGAAACAAATGGATCAATTTCTGCAGAAGATGCTGTCGCTTATTCAGCTAGAATTTTTCAAGATCAATTAAATATGTTTGTCAACTTTGATGAACCTCAAGAAGTTATAGTAAGAGAGCAACCAACAGAGCCTGAATTTAATAAAAATTTGCTAAGAAAAGTTGATGAACTAGAACTGTCTGTTAGATCAATGAATTGTTTGAAAAATGATAATATAATTTACATCGGTGATTTAGTTCAAAAATCTGAAGGTGAAATGCTAAGAACACCTAATTTTGGAAGAAAATCGTTAAATGAAATTAAAGAAGTATTGACAGGAATGTCATTATATCTTGGAATGGAAATACCAAATTGGCCACCAGACAATATTGCTGAATTATCTAAAAAACTTGAGGAAGCTATCTAATGAGACACAAAATGGGCTATAAAAAGCTCAATAGAACTTCTGAACATAGAAAAGCATTAATAAAGAATATGCTTAATTCTCTTGTGAAGTATGAACAAATTACTACCACTCTTCCAAAAGCAAAAGTTTTAAAACCACAGGCAGATAAATTAATTACTTTAGGTAAGAAAGATACACTTCAAAATATAAGAAGCTTGATCTCTAAACTTCAAGATGAAGCCTCAGCAAATAAAATTAGAAAAACATTGTCCAAAAGATATGAAAATAGAAAAGGTGGATATACAAGAATTATTAAAGCAGGCTTTAGATATGGAGATAATGCACCAATGGCAGTAATAGAATTCGTAGATCGAGATGTAGATGCAAAAAAAGTAGACAAAAAGAAAACTGAAAAGTCTAAAGCGACAGATAAAAAAGCAGAAACACCAAAAGAAGCTACAGCCTAAATAACATTCAGTATGAAAAAAACTATCAACGTAGAAGCTACGTGTATTGGTATGCGTATTGATAGATTTCTTCGTAAACACTTTGAAACTATTCCTCAAAGTTTGATAGAGAAAAATCTTCGAAGTGGTAAAATTAAACTTAATAAAAAAAAAATCAAGAGTTCTACTAAACTTAAAATTAACGATACGATTGAACTCCACTATCTCGACATTAAAAAAGAAAAAATAAATAAAAAGATAAAATTTAAACCCTCAGATACAATTATTAAGGAGAATGAAGATTTTATCATTGAAAATAACGATGACTTTATTGTTCTAAACAAACAAGCAGGTATATCTGTTCAAGGTGGGACAAAATCTAAAAAAAACTTAATAGATATTTTTTCTAATAGTGAAATTTTTAAAGATGAAAAACCTTATTCTGTCCATAGGCTAGACAAAGAAACTTCAGGAGTATTTTTAATAGCCAAAAATAGACCAACTGCGCAATTACTCACAACATTGTTTAGATTAAGAAAAGTTTATAAAACTTATATTGCAATATGCCATGGTGAAATTGCTATTGAGGACAAAGGTTTAATTAAAAATAATCTAATAAGATATGATGATACAAAAAAAATAGTTGAGAATGCAGAGACATATTATGAAATTTTAGACAAAAATAATAACTCAACCTTCATTCAATTGAAGCCAATTACAGGAAGAAAACATCAGTTAAGAAAACAATTATTTAATTTAGGTCACTCAATTATGGGTGATAAAAAATATAATTCTTATAAAATACAAAAAAATAATAAAAATCTTATGCTTCACTCTTATGAAATTAAATTCATAATGAATGAAAAAAAATATACATTTAGAGCTACACCACCCGAGTATTTTAGAAATATGCTTAAAGC
>PAOP01000017.1 GCA_002708525.1 Candidatus Pelagibacter sp. | reverse complement strand
ATTTAAAACTTCTGCCATTCTTGATGGATCTCTAACCTCTTCTTGGTAGCAAACCATATCTTTAAATAAATTCATCTGTTCAACTTCTTGAAATCCACCTTGGCCCATAGTTTTGTTGGCTGCTTGTGGAGTTACTAATAAAAGTGGAGTGTGATTCCAGTAAGCAGTTTTAATTGGAGTTACTAAACCTGTTATACCTGGACCATTTTGAGCAATTACCATAGACATTTTTCCAGTTGCTCTAGTATATCCATCGGCAATTAGACCTCCGTTTGTTTCGTGCGCAACATCCCAAAAAGTAATTCCTGCATCTGGAAATAAATCAGATATTGGCATAAAAGCTGATCCTATAATTCCAAAAGCATGTTCAATTCCATGCATTTGAAGCACTTTAATGAATGCTTCTTCTGTTGTCATTTTTGTCATTTCAAAACCTTCATAACTCTTTTTTTTTAATTGTCAAAGAGCATCTTTGATATATAACAGGATCGGAAATTCAACAAAAGAATATCATAATGACAAATACTGACATAATTATTCATGATGAAAAGGATAACGTTGGAGTTGTCGTAATTGAAAAAATCACACCTAATCAAAATTGTAATTGTTGGATAATGGAAAATGACAAATCTAAAGAAATTCAATCAATAGATGAAATTCCTTTAGGTCATAAAATAGCAATGACAGATTTAAATGAGGGAGATACGATACTTAAATATGGTCACGATATTGGAAAAGTTGTTAAGTCGATTAAAAAAGGCGGGCATGTTCACGTTCACAATGTAAAAACAAAAAAATGGTAAAATGGAAATTCCAAAAAGTTTTTTAGGCTATAAAAGAGAAAACGGTAGAACAGGAACTCGTAACCATGTGATAATTCTTCCAGTGGATGATATCTCAAATGCCTGTGCTGAAGCAGTTGCAAATAATATAAAAGGTACAATCGCTCTTCCACATTCGTATGGAAGATTACAATTTGGAGCAGATTTAGAACTACACTTTAGAACAATGATTGGAACTGGCAAAAATCCAAATGTTGCAGCAGTCATTGTGATTGGTATAGAACCTAAATGGACAAAAAGAATTGTTGACGAAATTGCAAAAACAGGAAAACCTGTTGAAGGATTTAGTATTGAGGGCGTTGGTGATATAGATACAATTGCAAAAGTTTCAAAAAAAGCACAAGAGTTTTCAATGTGGGCATCAGAAAAACAAAGAGAAGAGTGTCCTCTAAGTGATTTATGGATATCTGTAAAATGTGGAGAATCAGATACTACCTCAGGCCTCGCATCTAACCCTACGGTCGGAAATCTTATGGATAAACTAGAGCCATTGGGTGTTCATTTATGCTTTGGAGAAACATCTGAATTAACAGGTGCCGAAACAGTNTGTGAGAAAAGAGGCAAAACTCCTGAGGCTCAGGCAAAATTTAAAAAAACATGGAACGACTATAATGATTTTATTTTAAGAGAAGCAACTGANGACTTGTCAGAAAGTCAACCAACTGCTGGAAATATAGCAGGAGGTCTCACAACAATTGAGGAAAAAGCCTTTGGAAATTTTCAAAAAATTGGAGGATGTCAATTCATAGATGTTTTAGAACCAGCAGAGGAACCCTCAAAAGGACCTGGTTTATATTTTATGGACACATCTTCAGCGGCAGCTGAATGTGTTACTTTACAAGCAGCTGGTGGTTTTAATATTCATCTATTTCCAACTGGACAGGGAAATATTATAGGAAACCCAATTGAACCAGTTATTAAACTAACCGCAAATCCTTTAACTGCAAAAACAATGAGTGAACACATTGACGTTGATGTTTCAAAAATTTTGTCTCGTCAAATGAATTTAAGTCAAGCTGGCGATGAATTGATTAAATCTACAATTCGTGTTGCAAATGGAAGATTAACTTGTGCAGAAGCTCTAGGTCACAAAGAATTTGTTATGACTAAATTATACAGAAGCGCTTAATTAATTTTTTAATTTTGCAATTCTATTTTTATTCCAAATCGAAACAGTTCTTCTTAAAACTGCAGCCCCCACCCCTAATCCAACTGCTAACAATACAGAAGTTAAACCATAGAATANAGGCAAATCTTTTGAGAAATTTAACACAAATTCACTTACAGGATTTAAATTCATAGAACCATTAACAATTGTTTCTNCTACATTTTTTTCTTTTATGAAAGTATCGTAAGCAATTGCTATACCAACCAACAAAAGTAATATTGCGAGAATAGTTTTAAATTCCGAGCTGTCAATTTTTTCTCCAATTTTTTGTCCAAATTGGACACCTATAATTGAACCTAGAATTAAAACAAATACTAAAATTAAATCTATTGTTCCATAATTAAAAGAATGAAGAATAGTAACAATTGCACTGACAAATATAGTTACAAATAAAGAAGTTCCTGGAATTAATTTAGTGGGCATTCCAATTAAATAAATCATAGCTGGGACTAAAATAAATGCACCACCTACTCCCATTATAGCAGCAATAAATCCTACNACTAAACCAATTATAATAGGTGTAAATGCGCTTTCATAAAGTTTTGACTTTTTAAATCGCATTCTAAAAGGCAATCCATGAATCCAAAAATGTTTATGAAGTTTCTGTTTTACTACAATTTTTTTTCTAGCTTTATCAATTTCAGATACTCCTTGAATTAACATAAAAGTTCCNAAAATTGCTAAGATGTACATATATGCAAGTGATATAACTACGTTTATTTTTCCTATATCTTTAAAATAAGTGAAAGTAATTATTCCTAAAACTGTACCAACGGATCCACCAACCACAATCATAAGACCCATTTTGTAATCTAAAGTTCCNTTAAGGTAATGTGTNGTTGATCCAGAAACTGANGTTCCTAAAATATTACTTGCTTCATTTGGCACTGCATAAACAGGAGGAATTCCTAAAAAAATTAAAAATGGAGTCATTAAAAAACCTCCACCAACACCAAATAGACCTGATAGTATTCCTACTACTAAACTTAAACCAAATATATAAAGTAAATTAATGTCAACTTGAGCTATTGGAAGATAATATTCCATTACAACTAACTATTCCTCTGGGAATACAAAGTCAATACCAATGAGGAATTAAATGAAATTTTGAGCTGTGCTTAGAAGAATAATTGCCCAAACAAAAAATATAAAAAGGTATAAAAATGATTTAATTATTTTACTTATTTGACTTTCAAAGAATATTGGTAATTTTTTTAAATTTTTACTTAAACTTTGAAACATTTCTGACAATTATCATGAGTTTAGTTAATTGCAAACTTTTTTTTAAACAAATTTAAAAAATTGTTGCTCCAAATACTTTGACCTCATCACCCTCTAAACCCAGAACTAGTCTTCCAAGAAAGTCNCCTGGAACATCGGTGCTTCTCTGTTTATAAAGAATTGTTACGTAATCACCTCTTCTTAAGCATCCTATTGCAGAACACCCTTCTTTTAGACTGGATATTAGCTTGTTACTTGCCCATTGCTTTCCTAATTCAACTTCACTAGCTCCATAAAGCATTTGAGATGATAGATCTCTAGTAAATCCACCATAGTCTTTAATGTTTGATGATTTTACTAAATTATNCCAGATTGGATCAGCAATTTTGATAATTTCTTNGTCTGTCTTGCCGTTGAGGCTCATAGGAAAATCTTTATATTTATGAGGCTTGTTTTTTCTCTTTNTCGTCAACTATATGATAAACAGGCATCTTTTCCATTTCAAATTTACCTGTTTTAGGATCTCTTCTTGAAACNGTTAAGCAGTGCCAATTTTCATCATCTAATTTCATATGATCACCTCTGTAATAGTAGCCAGGCCATCTTGTTTCTTCTCTAAATAATGTATGCTCAGTTACACACTGAGAAGTGACAGCTCTATGTTTTAGTTCCCAGGCTCTCATTAATTGATGATAGTCTTCAGCNCCAATATTTTCTAAATCTTCTTCTAAAATAGTTAATTGCTCAATACCTTTCTTCAAAAGATTATCGTTTGTCATATAATTATTCGTTAATCCACCGCAATATTCATCCATTATTTTTTGAAGTCTTAAAAGTCCTTGTATAGGCAAAATATAACTTGGGGAAACAGTTCCACCTGTGATTTCATTTCTTCCAACGGTATAATTTTCTANGGGTTTAAATATAGCNTTTTTAAGATTTTCTAATTGAGACTCAGAAACTTCTAAATTTTCTGCTTTCTTGTCCTCAATATATTTTACAGCAGCTTTAGAGGCTAATCTACCNTCTGTAAATGAACCTGATGAAAATTTATGGGCACTTCCTCCAACGGCATCTCCNGCTCCAAATAAACCTTCAATAGTCATCATTCTGTTATATCCCCAAAAATACTCATCCGGGGCAATATCCTCTGGTCCGCTTACCCATGCTCCAGAGCATGTTGCATGTGATCCCATAACATATGGCTCTGATGTAGTTAACTCTGGATTAGTATATTTTGGATCGATGTTCTGTGAAGCCCATACTACTGCTTGTCCTACTGTCATTCCTAAAAAATTTTCCCATCCAACAGTTTCTAAATGTGGATCTTGAAATGCTTCTTTCGTAACCATGTGGATTGGTCCACCTCCAGCTGCTGTTTCTTGGATGAAAGCATGGTTTCTTAAACAAGTTGGAGTTGGATGGTGATCTATATATTCACCAACAAGTTCTTTTGTTGCATCATACCATTTTTTTTCATAATTCTCACCGTTTGCATTTTGAGTATATGTTTTTAAGTGTAAAAAATAAGCTCCAACTGGACCATAACCATCTTTAAATCTACATAAGACTATTCTATTTTCCATTTGAGTCATTTTTGCTCCTGCCATGATTGGAAGAGCATAAGCTGAACCGTTACTCCATGGGGCATACCAAGTTCTTCCCATTCCTTCTCCGACTGATCTTGGTTTAAATATATGTGATGCTCCACCAGCAGCAACAACTACTGTTTTTGATTTAAATACATGAAAATTTCCTGTTCTAACGTTAAAACCAACCGCCCCTGCTATTCTATTTGGGTTTTTCTCATCTGTTAATAAATGAGTAATCATAATTCTATTATATATTTTATCAGCAGATTTTTTAGCTGCTTCTGCAACTATTGGTTTATAACTTTCTCCATGAATCATTATCTGCCATTTTCCCTCTCGCTGATATCTTCCTGTTTCTTTGTTCTTCATCATGGGAAGTCCCCATTCATCAAACATATGTACAGTAGAGTCTACATGTCGAGCCATATCATATCCTAGGTCTTCTCGTACTAAACCCATAAGATCATTTCTTGCATATCTTACATGGTCCTCTGGCATATTTTCTCCCCATTGCATTCCCATATAACAATTAATTGCATATAAACCTTGAGCAACAGCTCCNCTTCTATCTATGTTTGCTTTTTCAACACAGATAATTTTTAAATCTCTNCCCCAGTGACGTGCTTCAAAGGTTGCTCCAGTACCAGCCATTCCTCCGCCAACTACTAATACATCACATTCTTCAACAATGGTTTTGTGTTTTGACATTAATAATAAACTCCTTGTTTAAATGCACTTTTATCTAAAGTTGGAAGATCTTTTTCAGTATTTAGACCGTGAGGTTCGTTATATAAAATTTGAGAATTTATTTCTCCCTGGTTAGGAGTATCCTCTTCTGCAAGTTTAGGTATATATTTACCCCAGGGTTTTGTAGTTATAGGTGATACGAAATTCTTTTCATGACCATTTCTAAATTTTATTCTCCAAGAAATTGTTCCTTTTTC
Source organism: Candidatus Pelagibacter sp. (assembly GCA_002708525.1). The sequence goes on along the minus strand of PAOP01000017.1, from coordinate 6,584 downwards.
TTCTTCTCTTCTTACTCTTACNCTGTGTCCCATTGGTGCNAAATCTGCATATCCTCTTACATCAATTGCATGATTAGGGCATGCTTTAACACATGAATAACATTCCCAACAAAAATTTGGTTCAATATTTTTTGCTCTTCTGATTGTTTCATCGATGTGCATTATATCTGATGGACAAATATCAACACAGTGACCACAGCCATCGCATCTAGTCATATATACAAAAGTAGACATTATTTAATTTTTCCTCTCTTTTTTTATCATATTAATAGTGTTTTGGCGCTTCTCTTTTTATACCAAGTCCAAATTGCTCAGGTTCATCTGCTGGAGGTGGTAAGTTATCTCTTGATCCATCAGCTTCTGCAAGATTTTTTTGTATTGCTGCACCAGGTTTATAAAACATATGTGCAAACTTAGACCAATAAACGCCTCCAAATAAAACTATATTTGAAACAGCAAATAAAATTAAAAATAATGTATCCCATCCTGAAATGCCAGCTGTTTGTAAAAACGACCAGATTAATCCAAATGTAGAAGATGCTAGCAATGCTAACACAAATAAATCTGCACTTATAATTCTGAAAACAGAGTTTGCCTCAGAGGAAACATCAACTCTTAGAAATAACCAGAACCAAAAACCTCCTAGACAAGTCATGATTGCACCGACATGCCAAATTATTGGCCATACTGTTGGTGTTTCTACTCCAGCTGAGCTGTAGAAAAAAATCATAACTGCTGAACCAATCCAAAAAAGTATAGTTCCATACATGCCTAGTACGTGAGCAGCTCTTCTTTTTCCCATGCCAAGTTCTGCAGTAGTTCCAATATCATGTACAATTGTTTTAGCAATAATTGCAGCTCTTTCACCTGAACCCAATTCTCTTTGAGCATTTTTTTTTGCTTTTTTTGCATTATTGAAAAAATATTTGACATTTTTTTTATGCAATATGTCTAAAAGTGTCCCAGCTACGACAAATATAATCATAACTATAACAAATATTTGCAAGGCAATAGAAGGTACTGACTCTGCTAAAATTGAATATGGATTTGTGGTAATCATTAATTTTTATTTCCGCTAATAAATTTTCAAACTACTAGTATAGTATTATACATAGATCAATGCGATAAAGATGATAAAATTACTTTATTTAATCGTAAGTTTTATTTATTTTTCCTGATATAATGCTGTTTTGAGGGTATTACTGACCTTACTCCACCTTGAGGTTTTTTGACATCGTTTTTTCTACGTGGAATCAAATGAATATGGCAATGGTTAATAGATTGACCTGAAATTTTACCTGAATTCGTTCCTAAATTGAATCCTTTTACTAATTTATCTTTTTTCATAATTTTTTTTTTCATTTTTAATATTAATTCATTGCATGCTAAAATTTCCTTTTCGGTTAAATCAAAATAACTTTTGATATGTCTTTTGGTTATTATTAAAGAATGATACTTTGATACGGGATAACTATCAAATGAAGCGTGCGCTAAATCATTTTCAAAAATAATGTATTTTTTTGGAATTTTACAAAATATACAAGGCTTATTAGGATTAATCATTTTATATGTAAATATATTTTTTATTCGAAATCTCTAAATTAAATACTCTCAACATTTTTTTATAAATAGATATATTTTTTCTCTTCCAAGGATAATTGGTTATTTTATAAACTGATGAAACACCTTTGCCTGATCCAATAATTATTATCTCATCATAAAATTTAAGATCTGAAATTTTTATATTTTTTTTGATTATTTTAAATTTTTTTTCAAAAAATTTTAAATTATTGCCTCTATAATATTTATTTAAAGGTGAATATATTTTACTTTTAGATACAAAAAGAATATTTGATGTACCTGTTTCTAAAATATTATCATTAACACATAAACAGATATCTTCTTTCTTTGGATCTAAATTGGACATTTTGTTTAAAATAAATTTATATTTTAAATTTTTATGCTCAGGATCAATTCTTTTATAATTTACTAATTTTAAATTAAGTTTTTTAGAAATTTTTAGTTTGTCTCTGAGAGATATAGAGATAGTAGATTTATTTAATGCTATTCTTAATAAATGATTATATTTAAATTTTCTATCTATATTACTTCTAATGATTTTTTCAATTTTTTTTTTTAAATCTTTTTTATAGATATTATATTTTTTTAATGAAGATAATAAGTTTCTAATATGCGACTTATAAAATATAATTTTATGAGGACTATCTTTAATCCACATTGTAGTAAAAATTCCTCTATCATTCCAAAGATCTTTGAAGGGAATTTCTTCAAGATTTTTTTGCTGATAAGATTTTTTTAATAAGTATTTTACCATTTGCTGTTAAAAAAGATTCTGGATGAAATTGAAATCCGTATACATCATCTTCACGATTTTCAAAAGCCATTGCTACACCTGTTTTTTCACACCTCATAGTTATATCGAAGTTTTTGGCAAAAAAAGGTTCTTTTAGCTTAAGTGAATGATATCTACCAACCTTAAAATTACGGTTTTTTTTAAAAATTGAATTTTTACTTACAACTTTGATTTTTGATTGAAAACCATGGTAGATATTCTTTTGTTTGGTAATTTTTCCTTTTTCACAATATAAAATTTGTTGAAAGCCTAAACATATTCCAATTATTTTTTTTATACCTTTGTATTTTCTGTAAATTTTTGATGTAATCGAATAATCTTTAGGTGCACCAGGCCCCGGTGAAAATACTATGGTATTTGCTGTTTCTAAAATTTTTTTATCTATATCAAAATAGTTAGTGCAATGAACATTATCAAATTCTGAAAATTGATGTACCACATTCCATGTAAAAGAATCCTGGTGGTCGATTATATAAATCATTTAAATAGCTCCAGAAGTGATTTTGCTTTTATAAAATTTTCATTAAATTCCTTTTTTGCTGCACTATCTAGCACAACCCCTGATGCTGCAGATATTTCAGAAATATTTTTAAAATTTAAAATTGATCGAATTATTATATTAAATCTCATATCTCTATTGAATTTTATAAATCCAAAGCTTCCAGTAAATATATTTCTTCCTTCTTTTTCTTGTTGATTAAGTAATTCTATTGTTCTAAGTTTTGGACATCCTATTACAGACCCACCTGGCATCATTGCTTTAATTATATCTTTTACTGATCCACCTTTTTTTAATTTACCTCCAATAGAGGTCACATAGTGATAAAGATGTTTGTATTCTTCAACATATTTTTCTTTAATTATCTTTACCGACCCTGGTTTACTTATTCTAGAAAGATCATTTCTTTCCATATCAACTATCATATTGTGTTCTTTTGTTTCTTTAATATTATTTTTAAAAAATCGTAAAGCTAGGGCTTTTGATGTGTTTTTTCTTTTTTTTAATGTCCCTGCAATAGGTTTGGTAATAATATTATCTCTTTTTTTCTCAATTAATGTTTCTGGAGAACAACTAACAATAGAATAATCTTTGTCTCTAATCATAAATGATTCTGGAGAGGAATTTGCTTTCATTAATCTCCAAAAGAAATTTATTGGATTAATTTTTGATTTATTTTTGTATTTTGTACATATTTTAATTTGATATGTTTCTCCTGATCTAATCTTTTTAGAAAATAATTTAAAAATTTTCTCATATTTTTTAAAGTTAATATTTAATTTAAATGGAGATAATATTTTAGTGGGGGTGAAACTGTTAATAAATCTGTGTTTTTTAATATTGGATTTAATTGTTATATTCTTCCTTATCTTAATTATTGTTTCTGGTTTATAAAAAATTGCCTTATAGAATCCTAGGTTTTTATTACTTTTAAGATCTATTCCAAGTAAATTGCAAAGAATTTCATATCCAAAAAATCCTATATAGATATCAGTTTCTTTTTTCATTTTTGATTTATTAAAAAAATTTAAAAAGTTATTAATATTTTTTTTTGTGAGAATTTTTTTTTGAGAAAAATCTGTGTATATATTGTAACCATCCTTAGTTTTGTATATTATTAATGGTTTATTAGATTGGTATAAATATTCTAAATAAGGATTGTGAATAAATTTATGCAAGTTGGGATCTCTCTATCGCTTTCTCTTTTATTGGTAAATGTATTATACCAGCAAAAATAGACAATGCGATAGATGCGTACCATGCATAATCAAACGAACCATACAAATCATAAAAAACACCACCAAGATAAGCTCCAAGAAAAGAACCGACTTGGTGACTTAAAAAAACAAAACCATAAAGTAAACCAATATATTTTGTTCCAAAAATATGTGCTACTAAACCGTTAGTTGGTGGAACGGTTGCAAGCCACAAAAAGCCAAATGTAATTCCAAAAACCATAGCATTAAATATACTTGGAGGTAAAAATATAAAATAAATTATTGATACACCTCTAAGAAAATAAATTGCACTTAAAATTTTTCTTTTACTAAATCTAGTAGATAAATAACCAGCAGTTAATGTTCCAACCATATTAAATAAGCCTATAAGTGCTAAAATTGCTGCGGCGCACCAATCTGGTAAACCTCTATCATTTACATATGTTGGTATATGGGTTGCGACAAGGGCTATGTGCCATCCACAAACAAAAAATCCTAATGTTAAATATATAAAGCTTTTATTAGAAAATGCTTCAATTGTAGCTTCTCTGGCTGTCTGATTATTTTCTTGCTCAGTAGATCCTGCTGGTTTAGTTGGAGTATTGATAAAAAGGGCAACCAATAATCCTAAACCTAGAAAAAAAATAAAAAACAATAAAGTGTTTTGCCATCCTGCTTCTACCAAAGAATATTCGACTAATAACGGTGATACAAAATATCCAAATGAGCCAGCAGATGTAACTATTCCCGTCGCAATTGTTCTTGTGGAGATTGGATAATGTTTGGCTACAATTGAAACTGGAATACTTATAGCAGTAGAGCCAAGACCAACTCCAATTAAAATTCCAATTGTTAAAGTAAAGAAAAACCCTGTATTAAAGCCTGTATAAAATAGAATTAGTCCTGCAAGATAAAATAAAAATCCTATAAATATTGCAACATTTCCTCCATATTTATCTGTAATTATTCCAAAGAATGGGCCAAATAAACCCCACAAGAATAATTGCAACCCCATCGCAAATCCAAACTGAGAAATTGTAATATCTAAATCGGTTGCAAAATCAAAGTAAAATAAACCAAATGTTTGTCTGATACCTAATGATATTATTACAACAATACTTGCAGCGATCAAAGTAACTAAAGCTACTTTGTTTTTTAAAAACGTATCTCTTATCATTTAATAAATTTAAGTGATTTTTTTAAGTCTTGAATTAAATCATTTGGATCTTCTAAACCAATATGAAGCCTTACTAATCTTTCATCATTATCTAAATTTAGAAATTTTCGATTCCCTCTCTCCGATTTTCCTTGGTGAAGAGCTAAACTTTCAAATCCACCCCAACTATAACCGTATCCGAATAATTTTAAAGAATTCACAAACTTAATAACAGAATTTTTATTCTTAGTTTTAATTTTAATACCCATTAATCCAGAAGCTCCAGAATAATATTTTTTCCACAAATTGTAGTTTAATGAACCTTTCTTATATGGATATAAAAGTTTGACTTTTTTATTTTTTGATAAAAATGCTGCAATTTTTTTTGCATTTTCTTGATGTTTTTCAAGTCTTACATCTAAAGTTCTTAAACCTCTTGTTATCAAATATGCATCGTCTGGGCCTAATCTCAATCCTGTAATTTTTTGTGCTTTTTCGACGTGTTTAAAAACTCTTTTACTTATTGCTAAACTTCCGCCCATTACATCTGAATGACCAGAGTAATATTTAGTTGCTGAAACAATAGACATATCAAAGCCTAGCTTTATTGGTTTAAAGAAATAAGGTGTAGCCCAAGTGTTATCGATTGCAGTAAATATATTTTGTTTTTTTGCTATTTTTAAAATTTTTGATAGGTCTTGAAACTCAAATGTATTACTACCTGGATTTTCTACATAAATTAATTTTGTTTTTTTCGAGATATTTTTACTTATTGTGGACAAATCGTGTGGGTTATAAAAAACAGTTTTTATTTTAAATTCATTTAAATAATCTTGGGTTAACATTCTTGTTGGATTATAAACAGGGTCTGCAATTATTATTTCATCACCAGGTCTTAGAACGCTAAAAATTGCCAAAAATACTGATCCAAAACCAGTTGGTGTTAAAAAAACATGATAAGATTCTTCAAATTTTGTTAAAATTTTTTGTAAAATATGAGTAGTAGAAGTTCCTTGTCTACCATAATCAAAATGTCCACCTCTAGGATCTTTTTTATACTTCGCTTGTGTTTTCCTTATATCATTCATTGATTTAAAAATAATAGTAGATGCTCTTACCACAGGGGGATTTACTGAATGATTGTGAAAATCTTTAGCTGTGTGCTTTAAATAAGTTTTTATAGAATTTTTCATAATTAAATTTGATTACTTATATTTACAATGCTATATCCACAAAATAAGTCAACAAAATAGTAAAATTAAGGAGAATATGGGATACCCAAAAAAGCACAGAGGCCGTCGAAAAATGGGCTCAAAAAAAAGAAGAGCTAGAAAAAAA
>PAOP01000016.1 GCA_002708525.1 Candidatus Pelagibacter sp. | reverse complement strand
AGTAATTTTTTTTTACCTTTTTCAAGTTTTTTTTGAACAATATCTAAATCAGATAGTATTATTTCTGTTTTTATTGTCTCAAGGTCTTCAACTGGATTAATCTTTGAGTTTACGTGGGTAATTTTGTCAGACTCAAAGCACCTTACCAAGTGAATAATTGCATCAACTTCTCTAATATGTGAAAGAAATTTATTTCCTAAACCTTCACCTTTTGAAGCTCCTTTTACAAGACCCGCGATATCTACAAAGCTCATTGTTGTTGGGATTACTTTTTCAGAACCTACAATCTTATTTATATTTTCTAATCTTTTATCAGGAACATTTACAATTCCAAGATTTGGTTCAATTGTACAAAATGGGAAGTTTTCAGCAGGAATAGAGGATTTAGTTATTGCATTAAATAGAGTTGATTTTCCTACGTTAGGTAAGCCTAAAATTCCACATTTAAAACCCATCTTCATTCACTATGAAGTTTAGATTGCGCATCTAAAATTTCATTGTTACTTAATAGTTCAATAACATTATTAAATTTAAAAAAGGCCTCTTGAATGGGGCCTTTTTCATTGGATTTAAATTTACCTAAAACCCAGTTGGTTACATCTACTTTGTTTCCTGGATGGCCAATTCCTACTCTTAGCCTAATAAAAGATTTTCCTGAATGCGATATTATGCTTCTTAGTCCGTTATGACCACCGTGACCCCCGCCTATTTTCAATTTAAGGCTGCCAATAGGTAGATCCAAGTCATCATGAATAATTATTATTTGGTCTAGGTTGAAATTATTATTATTTAAAATTTTTTTGATTGAGTAACCGGATTCATTGACATAATGATTTGGGTATCCCCATAGAATTTTTTCATCGGAAGATATTGCAACTGTAGATTCAATTTTTTTCTTTGATTTAAGGTATAGATCGCAATCTGCAGCAATACTTTTTACCCATTCTTTGCCGACATTATGTCGAGTTCCATTGTATTTTGTGTCAGGATTACCTAATCCAAAAATACAGATATTAGGCACGGAAGTTATGAACCTTAATCACTTGATTCTTCTTCGGGAGCCTCATTACCAGAAACATTTTCTTCTTCAGATGTTTCCTCTCCCTCGGTTGCTTCACCTTCTTCACCTTCTTCGCCTTCAGGTATAATCTCAGGTTCTTCCTCTTCTGCTCTTGGAGGATTAACTGAAACAATCATTTGATCATTTTCCTTATCAAAGCCTGGAAGTTCAGCACCTTCAGGTAAAGTTATGTCTGATAAACGGATTGCCTCATTTAACATTAAGTTGGTGATATCGACCTCAATAGCTTCTGGAATATCTCCAGCTAAACAAGCTATTTCTATCTCTGAAATTGCTTTGGCTAGAACACCACCATCTGTTTTAACTCCAGCGCATTCCTCTTCGCCATTGAATCTAAATGGAACAACAACTTTAAGTTTTGTTTTTCTAGAAACTCTTTGAAAATCTGCATGAAGAAATTTGCCTTTTACAGGTTCTCTCTGGAGTTCCTTAAGCACAACTTTCTCTTCATTGCCTTCAAGCATAATCTTTAGAATCTGAGTATAAAAAAGTTCGTTCTCTGAAGCTTTTGTAAGCTCATTAAGCTTTAACTTAATATTTTTTGATTCTTCTTCATTACCGTAGATAATTGCGGGGATCATAGAGTCTTCACGTCTAATTTCTCGAGTTTTGTTGGTTCCAGTTCTAACTCTTAGATCTGCATTTAATATAATTTCGTTTGACATATGTCGTACCTTATAACTTAACTTTTTATAAAAATAGAGCGCTTAGCGACTCTTCATTGTTCAATCTCCTGATGCACTCTGCAATAGTAGGGGCAAGAGAAATGACGCGTATTTTACTGCATTTTTTTGCTTCTGGGGATAAAGATATGGAATTGGTTACAACCAATTCATCTATCGAAGAATCAGAAATCCTTTCAATAGCAGGACCAGATAGAACTGGATGAGTGATATAAGCCTTTACTTTGGCAGCTCCTGCGTCTTTTAAGGCCTCTGCAGCGTTACATAATGTACCAGCCGTATCAATAATATCATCAGGGACAATGCAACTTTTTCCTTTAACATCTCCAATTATATTCATTACTTCAGATTCGTTTGTTGTTGCTCGTCTTTTATCGATAATGGCAAGATCAGACTCATCTAAGAATTTTGCAAGAGCTCTTGCTCTGACTACTCCGCCTACATCTGGAGAAACAATCAATATTTCTTCATCTTTTGAAGTTCTTGACCTAATATCATCATGCATAATCTTAGTTGCATAAACATTGTCTGCAGGCATATCAAAAAAACCTTGAATAGATTCTGAGTGAAGGTCTACAGTTAGCACTCTATCTACACCAGCAGAATTTAACATATCTGCTATAACTTTTGCGCTAATAGGAACTCTTGCAGACCTTACTCTTCTATCTTGACGAGCATAACCATAATAAGGAAGGATGGCTGTTATTTTAGATGCTGAAGAACGCTTTAGAGCATCGGTAATTAGCATTAACTCCATTAGATTAGAGTTTGTTGGAGCACATGTTGATTGAATGATGTATGTCTCGTGACCTCGGACATTTTCAAGAATTTCTACTTTTATTTCACCGTCAGAAAATTTACCAAGATCAATATTACCTAGTTTTAGACCAAGTATCTTAGCAACTTCTTCAGAAAGAACTGTTGATGCTGAGCCAGAAAAAATTCCTACTGGTTGTTTATTAATCATTTTCTTTACTATTGGCTGGGGTGGCTGGATTCGAACCAGCGCATGACGGGATCAAAACCCGTTGCCTTACCGCTTGGCCACACCCCATTATTTTATATATGTTAATAATGGTGAACATTGTAAAGGTTCACAAAAAGAGTGTCTCCATTTACTCGGAATTTTTTTTAAAGTTTTTTCAATTTCATATCTATCCTTATATGCGAAAAACATAGTAGAGCCAGTGCCAGATAGTCTTAGAGAGGAGAGCTTAGTTAATTCATTAAAAATTTTTTTTACATCTTGATGATTTTGAAGGAATAAAGGCAAGAATGAGTTTTCTTCATTTGCCAGAATTCTTTCTTGAGAGTCTTTATCCAACTCATCCCATTGTGAAAATAATTTTTCAGTAGAAGAATGAATTTGCGGAAATAATAATAGATACCTCTTTTTAGATAAATTTTGGTTTTCAATTAAAACTTCACCTTCACCAGATGCGTGGGCATTCTTTCCAAAAATAAAAAATGGAACATCTGCGCCTAGTTTCCCCCCAATTTTTTGTAAAACACCAGATGAAAGACCTAGATTAAATAAAAAATTTATTCCAATTAATGCTCCTGCAGCATTTGAGCTACCTCCTCCAAGGCCGCCACCCAAAGGAATATTTTTTTTAATACTAATATCACAATATATCTCCTCTCCAATATAATCTGATAGCTCTTTAATAGCTTTATATACTATATTTTTCTTCCCATCTATTGAGGGGCCAATATTTGTCTGCACGTTTATATATTTTGATGATGTTTTCTCAATTATCATCTCATCAAACAAATCAATAAGTTGAAATTGAGTATTTATTTCATGCATTCCATTAATTTTTTTACTTACAACCGATAGATTTAAGTTTAACTTTGCTGGACAATTTAACTTTACTTTATTCACGCTCTAAAGCTCCATTAAGCAATAAACCTTCTTCTGTTATGAAATCCAGTGAAAGGGTATTTAGACCTTGATAATGACATTTTAATTCAAAATTATTTTTGCTTATCTTATATACATTTTTATTAGCATTTAAGTAATGAAAGCAGGAATTAAAAAAATAATAGTACTCTTTTTTATTAAAACTGTTAAATAATGATAAATAAATTCCATCAATTTCTCTATCAATGACCATGCCATCTCTCTGGTTGAATTTTATCTTTATTAGATTGCCTAATATTGGCCTGCTAACCTGTATAATAGTTTCTTTGGGAAATACATCTACTCTTACAATGAACCTAGATACTTGGTTATTTTCTGTATAGATAAATTTACCTATGTATCTTTTTTCTGAAATATTTGATTGAGATAGTGAAGAACATGCAGTTAGAAATACCACGCAACACATAAAGATAATTTTTATTATGGAATTACAGCTATTTGGCATAAATCATAAGACCGCTAAGTTATCAGAGAGAGAATTATTTATTATAAATGACTCTAATCAAGATGACTTTATAAATTTTCTAAAGAGAGAATTTGGAGATAATATAGAATCTTTTTATGCCCTCTCAACATGTAATAGAACTGAGGTTTACTTCTATGGAGATCCTGGGACAGCTATTTTTATTGCTCATAAAACTCTTGAATTTTTTGGTTGGAATGATTCTGTAAGGCATGGTTTATATCTTCTTGATGGTGAATCTGCTATTGAGCACATGTGTTGTGTTGCAAGCGGGCTAGATTCTCAAGTATTAGGAGAGCAGGAAATTTTAGGCCAATTCAAGAAATCAATTCAAACATATACAAGGCTTGGAGTGTTACACGGCCAACTTCAGGAGATCAGTAATGAAATTTTATCGATTGCAAAGGCAGCAAGAACGGAGACAAGGATTGGTTTTAATCCCTTGTCTGTTTCAGGCCTTTCATTAAAAATTGTTCAAGAGATTTTTGAAGATCCAAGCAATCAAAATCTTACAATTGTGGGCGCTGGCCAGATGGCAATGAGCGTTATTGAAAATTTTTATGACAATGGAATTAAGAATATTCGAGCAGTAAATAGATCTCAAAAGTTTATACAAATCAATGACTCATTTAGTCTTGTAACAAATAACTTGTCAAAGTTGAATGTACTTATTCAAACAACAGATATCTTAGTTACATCTGTAAATTCCCTATTGCCCATTATTGGAAAAGGACTCATTGAGGATGCTATGAAAGTTAGGGTAAATAAACCAATGCTGCTAATTGATTTAGGTGTTCCAAGAAATGTTGAGGATCAAGTTCGGGATTTAGAATATGCATACCTTTTTACCATAGAAGATATAGAGCTTGTTACTCAAGAAAATTTAGATGAACGAACTATTGAAGCTATAAAAGCAAAGCAGTTCATTAAAAATAGAATTAAAGTTTTTGGTCATGATCGAATTAAAAAACAATATCGTAATGATGCCTATGAAGCTCTTAAGATAATTTCCTCATCTCTTAATGAGCAAGATTATCTTGAGTTATTGAGATCAGATAATCCACATAAGCTCTTGCAAGAGATAGATCTTGTCCCTAAAAAGGATTTAAATCAGATTTTAGCTTTAAATTCTCACGCCATTTTTTCTATGTTGAAGGAAATCAGAAGTGCTTGAAGAGTCCATTATTGCAAGATTAGAGAGCTTAAGGTTGAGATCTATCGAGATTCACCAGGCTCTTGCAAAAGAGGGTGCAACAGATGATATGGCGCACTTTACTCAATTAAATAAAGAGTATTCTGAAATTACTCCTATTGTTGATTTATTCAAATCATTACAGGACACAGAAACGGAGTTACATGGTGCAAAGGAGCTCTTAGATTCAGGAGATTTGGAGTTGATAGAGCTTGCAAAGATTGAGGTTAGCAATAATCAAGAAAAGATAGCTGAACTTGAGAAAAGTCTTAAATTTATGCTTTTACCAAAAGATGAAGCAGATGATGGAGCTGCATATCTTGAAATAAGAGCAGGTGCAGGTGGTGATGAAGCTGCAATATTCGCAGCAGATTTATTCAGGATGTATTCTAGGCTTTCTGAGCGTCAAGGCTGGAAGGTAGAAGTGGTAAATATTAAACAATCAGAGCCAAGTGGTTTAAAAGAGGCTGTTGTTAAAATTAATGGCCAAGGAGTTTTTAAATTTCTTAAATTTGANTCNGGAGTNCATCGTGTTCANAGNGTNCCTGAGACNGANTCNCANGGNAGNATTCANACTTCNACTGTTACAGTTGCNATNTTNCCTGANGTTGATGAAGTTCANGATNTNGAGATAGATAAAAGTGAATTAAGNGTNGANACNTANAGNGCATCNGGNGCNGGNGGACANCATGTNAATAAAACNGACTCNGCNGTANGATTAACTCATATNCCNACAGGAGTNGTNGTNGANTGTCAGGATGANCGATCGCAGCACAAGAATAAGGCTAAAGCCATGGCATTATTAGNNGCTAAATTGAAGCAAAATGAAATTGATGAACAGCAAAATACNATTGCNAGCGAAAGAAAAATTCTTGTAGGCACTGGAGATAGAAGTGAAAAGATNAGAACTTATAATTTTCCNCAAGGAAGAATCACTGATCACAGAATTAAACTAACCCAGCACAATCTAGACCAGGTAATGGATGGCGANATGATNTCTATTTGCCAAGCNTTAGTTACNGANAATCAATTAGCTCAGCTTTCNAACCTTGAAGNAANTTCATAATTGAATNACAGNCTTAAATATTANTTTACTCTNGCTAGATCAAAAGAATCTCANCATNAAAATATTNTACGAGACCTAAAATATTTCTTAAGGTCGCTTGGANTNAGNGATGNCANNCTTGCCCTNGAAGNTGAGCATNATTTNTCAGNTGAGGAAGCCTNNAAACTNGANACTTTTTTTTNNTCTTANTTATCNGGCATTCCTCTTGATTACATNTTAAATGAGTCTGAATTCATGGGATATAAATTTTATGTTGACCAAAGAGTATTAATTCCTCGTCCAGAAACAGAATTAATTGTTGAGTGGGTATTGGATTTATCNCTAAATAAAAATTCAAGAATTCTTGAGGTTGGAACAGGTTCNGGATGTATCGCTATATCAATTTGTTTAAAAAATAANAACCTTAAAATTCTTGCTACAGATATATCAGATNAAGCATTAGAGNTNGCTGTCNTCAATAGAGAGANGCATCATGNTAANAATGTAACTNTTGTTCAGTCTNATTGGATGTCTTGTGCCGCNGAAAATTCTCTTGATTTAATTATTTCCAATCCACCATATTTAAAATCAAACGATGCACATCTTGCNGATTTGANACATGAGCCANTACTTGCATTGACNTCTGAAAATGGATCTCAAAGTTTTTATGAAATNGCCTCTCAGGGAATNTATTCTTTAAAGCCAGNGGGNAAAATTATATTTGAACATGGCTGCTCACAAGCNNAGGAGGTTNTAAATATTTTAAAAAACTTGGGCTTTAAAAATATNATCTCAANGCAAGATCTTCAAGGATTAGATAGATATACATATGCAAATAAATAATATTATTTTCATATGATAAGATTTATTGTTTANAGTTAATGCAGGNTACNATCTTGCCGANAATACCTAAAANATAAGNANCAAATTAAGGAGTTATTTTAATGAAAGGCAACATGATGAATTGGGATTTAACTATNCCTCAGGCNATTTTACATGCAGAAAAATATAATTTTGANGGCAAATTAGTTTCACGAGAAATAGATGGCTCAATAAATTNAACTACATATGGAGAGTCAATTAAACGATCTAAGATGCTTGCTAATGCCCTTGGAAAACTTGGTGTAAATGCTCATGATCGTGTTGCAACTGTAGCCTGGAATAACAGNAGGCATTTTGAAACTTATTTTGCTGTATCTGGTATGGGNGCAATCTTACATACNTTAAATCCAAGATATTCCCCTGATCAGNTAATATACATACTTAATCACGCAGAGGACAAAGTNTTAATTGTCGATCCTACATTTATTCCGCTTGTGGAGAGCGTTCAAGATAAATTAGANACAGTNCAGTCGATAATTATTGCCTCATCAAAAGATGCTATTCCAGAAAATAATTTAAAAAATGNATTAAGTTATGATGAATTAATTCAAAATGAATCAGATGAATACGNTTGGCCTGAAGTAAATGAAGATGATGCAGTTGCTTTGTGTTACACCTCAGGAACTACTGGAAATCCCAAGGGAGTCTTNTATTCTCATAGGTCAACAATTTTGCATGCAATTTCTGTATCTGGAGCTATGGGTTTCGACTCNTCTAGTTCAGTCTTGCCAGTTGTTCCTATGTTNCATGTTAATGCATGGGGCGTGCCTTATTGCGCATTAATTAGTGGATTAACTTTGGTATTGCCATGCCATGCTTTAGATGGAGAATCCTTATNTGAGCTTGTAGAGCAAGAATCAGTTGACTCCATGTTGGGCGTTCCAACTGTTTGGCTTGGGCTATTGCAGTATCTTGAAGGAAAAGGTCTTAAGCTGGATACAGTTGATCAAGTTTTGGTTGGAGGTTCTGCAGCGCCATATGCAATGATTAAGGCATTTGATGAACAACATGATGCATTTTTAACTCATGGTTGGGGAATGACAGAGATGAGCCCTCTTGGAACGATAAATGCTCCAACTAAGAAAACCCTAAGCCTTCCTAAGGAAGAAAGATATCAGCTTCAAACTAAACAAGGCTATCCAATGTTTGGCGTAGAGATTAAGACCGTTGATGATGAAAATAATGAACTTCCAAGAGACGGAGAGGCTAGCGGTGCTCTAAAGGTTAAAGGGCCATGGATAATGCATACATATTATAAGGCAGATGGTCCTGCTGTAGATGAGGAGGGCTGGTTTGATACTGGAGATGTAGCAACTATCCATCCAGATGGGTGCATGCAGATTGTTGATAGAGCAAAAGATGTTATTAAGACTGGCGGAGAGTGGATTAGTTCAATTGATCTGGAAAATGCTGTGCTAACTCATGAAAATGTTCTTGAAGCATGTGTTGTNGGAGTTCCACATCCTAAGTGGGATGAGAGACCTTTACTATTCTTAATTACTAAAGATGGAAACGAAATTGATAAGCAAGAAATTAATGATTTCCTATTAGAAAAGGTTGTNAAGTGGTGGTTGCCCGATGATATTATTTATGTAAAAGAACTTCCTCACGGAGCAACTGGAAAATTANNAAANGTTGAATTAAGAGAAGANTANAAAGATCATTTAATGGAGAAATAAAATGGCANTAACAATAGTNAAACCTGANGATTTAAAAGATTATNTTGGAAANGACNTAGGANNCACTGANTGGTTTNAAGTTGATCAAGATAGAATTAATAAATTTGCTGATGCTACNGAAGATCATCAATTTATTCATGTTGATTCAGAAAAGGCTACACCTATTTTTGGTTCAACAATTGCACATGGTTTTCTATCGCTTTCACTAGTTGCTGGTCTCGGCAAAGACACGGCACTTGTGGTTGAAGGTGCAAAAATGGGCTTAAATTATGGGCTAGACAAAGTTCGATTTTTAAGTCCCGTGGCAGTTGATTCAAAAGTAAGGCTTCATACCTCAATTGTTGACATTACAGAAAAAAATCCTGGACAATATTTAGTGAAAGCTTCTGTAACCATGGAGATAGAAGGGGTTGAAAAACCAGCTTTTATTGCAGAAACATTGTCAATGTGGGTTATTTAAACTTCTTTTAAGATATCAAATTTATCAAAATAAAATTTAAAAGATTTATAGAATTCTGATTTATCTACATTAAAATCTTCTAAGTTATATATAACTTGCCCGTGTTTACCCCGTTTGTTTGCATTTATATATTCTTTAATTTCATTATTTGCAATTTTATCAATCTCAAAAGAATTTTTTGAATAGATGCTCTTAACGCTATTAAGATTATCTTTTATCAGGTCTTGGAAAAATACATCACATTTTTGATCTGCAGGAATTAATTGATAGTCTTTTGAAAATCTCTCTAAGAGAGTTTTAATTCTATTATGCCAATAATTAAAATTATTTTTTGGCTCTACTTTATATCTTCTAACCCTGTCTCCATATGAGAGCATTGTTGCTGTTGACAAAACTACTGATAATGGATCTCTATATGTGATTGCAAAAGTTGCATCTGGAAATGTTGCAAGCAACGGAGTTATTTGCTCAAGATGCTGCGGTGATTTTAGTATCCATTTTTTAGGCCCTTGAATGAATTGCATAGCCTTTAAGACATCTTTTAAGTATTGATAATGATTAATTTGATTATGAGAGAGGTAGTAATCCCTCCATTCAGGAACATAAGCTAACCACTCAGGAAGATAAGTTGAAAAATCCATAGCCTGAAGTTCAATCTCTTCATGAATATGATTTGGATGCATATCATGCATCGATTTCAGCAAAGGCATAGTTTGAAGGAAACTCTCATATTCTTTAAAAGCTTCTTCTTGTCTAGAGTCTTTTTTGTTGTCTAAATTTAGTATTTTTTCTTGAAATGGCCTCAGACTTTCCCAATATGGTAGAGATTTTAATCTTGAATCAGATGCTATAAGGTTTAGAAGATGCGTNGTGCCAGATCTTGGTAGACCAATAATAATTATAGGTTTAGAGATAATTTCATCTTGATACTCAGGAAACTTTTTTTTAAATTTTTGAAATTTTAGTCTATTCTCTAAATATCTAACTTGATCATTAAAAATACCAAGCTTTCCTATCCCTGCTAATCCTTCATCATTTGAAACCGACCGCATCAAAACATCTAATCTGGAAATAAAATCTTCATCTCCAAAATCTTGAAGTCCTGAATTTTTGCATGCTTCATTGATGATAGCTTCAGAATGTAAATCTATTTTTAACGTTTCACCATAATCTTTTGCAGCCTTTTGAAATTCACTAAGTATTGGATTTGTTAAATCATCAATTTTAATTTTTTTTGACATTTTCAGCTAGAAATTGAATAGCCCCCATCAACCCTTAGAGTTTCACCTGTGATGTATCTCGCTGAAGGAGATGTCAGGAATAATACGGCATTAGCTATATCAGTAGGATCCCCAAATTTTTTTAATGCAATTCTATTTAATATATCTTTTGAAAATTCTTCTGAATTGATGATGGGCTCAGTCATTCTAGTTTTTATATATCCAGCAGCCACAGCATTAACCCGAATTGATTGATCAGCCCATTTCATTGATAAAGTCTTGATAAGCTGAACCAAACCACCTTTACCAGCTCCATAACCTGGAACAATTGGCATTCCAAAAAAAGATGTCATTGAAGCTATGCCAATAATAGATGCGCCTCCTTGAAGATTGGATTGCATTAAAATAGGTTGAAGTAAATTAGATAATCTATAAAAGCTGTTTAGGTGAATATATACGGCTCTATCAAAGATNTCAGGATCATCCTCACTTTTTCCGTCTGGAAAACTTAGGCCACCATTATTAATAAGAATNTCTAATTTTTTTATAGATTTTTTAATTTCATCAATATTATTTTTATCTTCTAGGTTTAATTTAATATAAGAAAATTCTTTTGGGATATCTTTATAGTCTTCTAAGGAGGTTTTTGTTCCAGTAATTGTTACATTGGCGCCTGAAGCTAGATAAGCCTCCGCAATAGCCTTACCAATACCACTTGTTCCGCCAGTAACAAGAATATCTGTATTAGAATAATCAAAAGAGATGTTGCTCATGAATAAATATAATAACATGTGAATATGGGATCTTTACTTATCAATAAAAGGCCTGGATCTTTAGATATAAAGCCAGCAAGCCAGTCAAAACCTTTTCAAATAAATGATTTTATTTTTTTATCTGAAGGGGCTAGTAATAGCTATTTGATAGAAACATCTGAAGGAAATATTTTAATAAATACTGGACTAGGTGTAGAAGCCCCAATTCACAAACATTGTTTTGATCAAGTCAATAATAAAGAAATTAAATACATTATTTATACTCAAGGTCATGTAGATCATGTTGGAGGATCAGGTTTTTTTAAAGAATATAATCCTGATTCAACTCTAATTGCACAAGAAAATATTATCGAACATCAATCTTTTGATTCATTAACTCAAGGCGGAAGGGTATTAAATGCATATAAGTTTTTTGGAGAAATGATCGATCTTATGAATGATGCCATAGCCAAAGCAGAGAAAATGGGATTTAAAGATATTCAATCAATTGCTGAGCCAGATATCTTGTTTGATGATGAATATAAAATATCTTTAGGGGGGCTTGATTTAGAACTGTATTCCGTTCCTGGCGGAGAAACTTTGGATGCTCTCTTAATCTATCTACCCCAACATAAAATTCTTTTTTCTGGAAATGCCTTTGGGCCTTTGTTTCCTCATATTCCAAATTTTTGTACTATCCGTGGGGATAGAATTAGGTTTGCAATTCCCTATCTAGATATGTGTAAAAAGGTTTTAGAGCTAAATCCTGAAGTGTTAATTACAGGTCACTTTAAACCTATTGAGGGACAAAAATTAATCAGCAAAGAAGTAAAAAATCTTCATGATGCAGTTGAATACATACACACCAAAACAGTAGAAGGAATTAATTCTGGAAAAGATATGTTTAAGTTAATGCAAGAGGTAGTTTTGCCAAAAGAATTATCAGTTGGAGAGGGGTATGGGACTGTTGAATGGGCTATTCGTTCTATTTATGAGGGATACACAGGTTGGTTTAGACATAACTCAACGACAGAATTATATTCTTACTCACCAATAAATATTTTTCCTGATTTAAATGATTTAATTGACAAAGAAAGCGCATTAAAAAGAATAAAAGAACTTATTGATAAAAAAGAATATTTAAAAGCAATTAATATTTCTGAAATTATTATTTCTTCAGACGACAATAAAGAAGCATTAAAAATGTACTTAAATATTCATCAAATTCTGCTTAAAGAAGCTCAAAAAAATTCAAATCGCTGGATAATTAAATGGTTAGAGTTTGAAATAGAAGAAACTAAAAATAAATTAAATGAATAAGAAAACCCANCAAATTAATATTCAAGGCCCCGATATCTTATCCCTTGATTTGGTTAATTATCCTNATATGGGANCAAATGACTTAATTGTTGCTATTAAATACTGTGGAATATGTGGNACTGATTTAAGTTATTTATCTTCGGGTGGATTAATGGGTCCTCAAAAGGAGCCAATGCCACTTGGTCATGAAATGTCAGGAGTAGTTATTGAAATTGGATCCAATATCAAAAATATTAATATTGATGATAGGGTGGCCATTAATCCTATGGGAAATAATAACAGCATCGGAAATGGTGGACCAGAAGGAGGCATGACAAATTTTTTACTAGTAAAGAATGCGGTTTTAAATGAAAGTATTTTTAAATTACCAGAAGATATGTCATTTGAAATAGGCGCATTGGTAGAACCCTTTGCAGTTGCCTTAAGAACAATTCATCGTTCAAATTTAGATCCAGATTCGAAAATTGCGGTTTGCGGATTAGGATGCATTGGATTTGCAGTGGTTACATTGTTNAATTATTTTGGATACAAAAATATAGTTGCAGTAGATCTTCATAATCTGAGAGTTTCAAATGCAAATGATTTAGATTTTGTAAAAGCATATACGGATTGGGATAGCTTCACCAATGCATTAAAAGAATTTCATGGCCAAGGGCAGGTATTTGGTATCCCTACTTCAAAAACAGATGTTTTTATTGATTGCACAGGGAGTCATAAATTAATTAGNGACATAATTAATATTTCAAAAACACACACAAGAATAGTTGTTGCAGGATTGCATCAAGAGGAGGCATCTATTGATTTCAGATCAGTCTTAATGCGNGAGCTTGAAATAACATGTTCTATGGCATATTCAAATAAAGAATTTTCTGAATCATTGGAAATTTTATCAAAAGGCATTATTGATCAAAGAAAATTTGTGAGCCATAAATGCAAGATTCAAGATCATAAAAAGGCATTTGAGCTGGCACAAGATGGCAATTTAGCATCAAAAGTTTTAATTGACTTATGCAATTAGCATTTTCTAGGTTCGGATATTTAATTTGTATAATCTCTATTCTAAGCGCATCAATTTTTTTGATTGAATTTGGATACAGTGAATTAGAAGTATTATTTTTTGCCGCTATTGGTTCAATTATTTTTACAATAGTAGGAGAGTTTTTTATACCTTTATTCAAAGATTGGAGACCAAATTTTAAAGAAAATTTTTTTCCTGATGCGTCTCTTTTTGTTGTGAATTATNTTTTATTNCAAAGTCAATTATTNCAAATTTTTCTTGCTTCTATTGCTATTAAATTTTCTGGAGGAGGATTTGATNTATGGCCATCAGAATTAAATATATATTTTCANTTGGTTGTTGCTTTAATCATTTCTGAATTTGGACTTTACTGGTTTCATAGAGCTTGTCATGAGATTCCTTTNTTATGGCGATTTCATAAGATTCATCATAACCCCCAAAGACTGTATTGGTTTAATGCAACGAGATTCCATTACCTTGATGTGACATTGCTTCAGGTTTGCGGAATTGTTCCTTTATTACTTTTGGGCGCAGAAGCAAAAATTATTGCTCTGGTAACGATTTTCAGTACTGTTCACGGATTTTGGCAGCATATTAACGCAGAGCAAGATCAAAGAATTCTTAATTATTTTTTCTCTGGNCCAGAACTTCATAGGTGGCATCATAATCTNAAACCAGAAATAGCAAATCACAATTATGGNAATAATCTTATTATATGGGATCATGTATTTAAAACTTTTTATTGGCCAAAAGACAATAACGAACAGCTTAAAAATATTGGTGTTGAAGGAAATTTCTCAAACAATATTAAATCTATGATTTTTGATCCTTTTAAAGGATAGATTATTTCTTTAATTGCTCNTTAAGAATTTTATTAACTGTTTGAGGATTCGCTTTTCCNTCAGTTAATTTCATCACTTGTCCTACAAAGAATCCAAAAAGCTTATCTTTACCTCCAAGATATGCTTCTACTTGGNCNGGATTATCGCTGATCACAGTCATAATTATTTCTTCGATGGCGCCATCATCTGAAATTTGTTTTAATCCTTGAGATTCTATAATTTCATCTGGCGAGGATCCACTAACCCACATTTCTTCAAAAATAGATTTTCCAATTTTCCCTGAAATAGTGTGATCATCAATTCTATTAATCAGCATTGCTACATTATCAGAGTTTAATTTTGATTCATGGATTTCAATCATTTCTTTATTTAAAAAAGCGCTAATATCGCCAATTAACCAATTTGATAGAAGTGAGTGATTTGTTGTTTTTTTTGCTGCGTCTTCAAAAAAATCTGCCATAGATTTAGACGATGAAATAATTTGAGCATCATATGCTGATAAACCAAACTCTTTTATATAGCGATTTTCTTTCTCTTTAGGGAGCTCTGGAAATTCATCTTTAATTGTTTGCATTTCTTCATCAGAAATAACAACTGGTAAAAGGTCTGGTTCTGGGAAATATCTGTAATCATTNGCAAATTCCTTTGATCGCATTGGNCGAGTTTCATCTTTTGCGCTATCGTANAGTCTTGTTTCNTGGGTAACTTTTTCTCCATTTTCGAGAATTTTAATTTGTCTTTTGANCTCATAATTAATTGCTTTTTCAATAAATTTGAAAGAATTAATATTTTTTATTTCGGTTCTAGTGCCTAGCTCTTTATCANCTTTTTTTCTAATAGAAACATTGGCATCNCATCTTAAAGAGCCTTGAGCCATATTTCCATCAGATACATCTAAATAGGTTACAAGCTGATGCATTGCTTTCATGTATGCAACCGCNTCTTTTGCGCTTGATATTTCTGGTTCTGAGACTATTTCTAAGAGAGGGGTTCCAGCTCTATTAAGATCAATTGCAGAGAAGCCATCATATTCATCATGGATTGATTTACCAGCATCNTCCTCTAAATGAGCTCTAGTTATATTGANCGTTTTTACTAAATNATNNGTANNAATTTCTATTGANCCACCNAAAACAATTGGTAAATCCATTTGTGTGATTTGATATCCTTTAGGTAGATCNGCATAAAAGTAATTTTTTCTATCAAAAATGGATGTTTGATTAATTTGAGCTCCAATCGCCATTCCAAATCTAATAGCTTTATAAAAAGCTTCTTTATTTATAGATGGCAAAACTCCTGGAAGGCCGCAATCCACTAGATTCACATTAGTGTTGGGAGATGCTCCAAAAGCAGTTGAAGCCCTAGAAAATAGCTTNGTTTTTGTAGATAGTTGGACATGTGTTTCAAGCCCAATAACCGTCTCCCAAATCATTTAAAGTTCTCCATGTTTGGTTTGGCAAGATGAAATTCTGTATTTTGTTGAAAGATATGCGCGACATTTAGTAGTTGATCTTCTCTTAGAAAATTTCCAATTAGTTGCAAGCCAACAGGTAATGAGTTTACTTGACCGTGAGGAATAGAAATTGCTGGCAAACCAGCTAAATTTGATGAAATTGTAAAAAGGTCTTCAAGGTATAGTTCAACAGGGTTTTGAGTTCCCTTGCTTCCAAATTCAAAGGCAGTACTTGGCGAAGTCGGTGTCATTAAAATATCAACTGATTCAAAGACATGATCAAAGTCATTTTTAATTAATCTCCTTACCTGCTGTGCCTTNTTGTAGTATGCATCATAATACCCAGCTGAAAGGGCATATGTTCCTATTAATATTCTACGTTTTACCTCATCTCCAAACCCCTCACTTCTTGATTTAATGTAAAGGTCATTCAAATCATCTGTATCTTGAGCCCTATGACCAAAACGCACGCCATCAAATCGTGACAAGTTTGATGAACATTCAGCCGGAGCAATAGAATAATAAGTCGGAACCGATGCTGAAATATTTGGTAAAGATACATCTACNAATTCAGCTCCTAGCTTCTCATAGACTTTTTTAGATTCTTCAAATCGTGCTTGAACTTCTTCANCTAGGTCACTGAGATTAAATTCTTTTATAATACCTATTTTTAAACCTTTGATNGGCTCATTGAGTTTTGATAAAAAATCAGGAACTTCTATATTTAACGATGTAGTGTCTTTTGGATCATGACCTGACATTGTATTAAGTAAGATTGCGCAATCTTCTGCTGTTCTTGCTAGTGGACCAGCCTGATCAAGACTTGATGCAAAAGCAATCATTCCCCATCTTGAAATTCTTCCATAGGTTGGCTTTAATCCAGTAATTCCACAATGTGCTGCAGGTTGTCGAATAGAGCCTCCAGTGTCAGTTCCTGTTGCTGCAGGCACTATCCCAGCTGCAACTGCTGCTGCAGATCCTCCAGAACTTCCTCCAGGAACATATCCTTTTCTCCAAGGGTTATGAACATTGCCAAAAAAGCTTGTTTCGTTAGAAGAGCCCATAGCAAACTCATCCATATTTGTCTTGCCAATAGTTATTGATCCAGCATCCTCAAGCTTCCTAACAGCAGTTGCCGTGTAAGGAGGAAAAAAATTTGAAAGTATTTTAGATGAACATGTTGTTCTTAGTCCCTCTGTGCAAAACAAATCTTTTTGGGCTAAAGGTATCCCTAATAGGAACGAATTGTTTTCTTTTTCAAGATCTATTGCGCCAGCTTTTTTATTGCTGAAATCTTCATTCATTGTTACGAAACAATTTAGGTCTTTAAATTTTTTTGCTAATTGGTGAGATTCTTGGGTTAATTCCAATGGAGAAATTAATTTCTCGTCAAGCATTGTTCTAAGCTCAGAAATAGATTTGAATTGTATACTCATTCAACAACTCTCGGGACAAGGAAATAGTCTTCATTTGATAAAGCCGAATTTTCAAGAAATTTATCTTTTTTATTATCTGATTTTTCGACGTCTTCATGCGTTAAGGCCGTCATTTCAAGCGGACTATATAGAGGATCAATGTTAGAGGTATCAATTTTTTGTAAGCTACCAATTAGTTCAATGATTGTTTCAAGGTCCTGTTTGATTTTTTCAGATTTATTTTNTTCAATTTGAAGTCTTGCTAGATAGCAAATAGTACTGACTGTTTCTTGGTCCATATGATATTATCTATTTCTGATGCGCAATATTAAACTAAAAGCATCTTAAAATGAATTTACAGGGAATATCATAGTGGATTTCAATCTATTTAAAACTGTTCGTGGCCTNTTTTCTAATGATTTATCAGTNGANTTAGGTACNGCNAANACATTAATNTATACAAANGANATAGGAATNGTCCTNAATGANCCNTCTGTNGTNGCAATTCGTGAAAGTCGAGGNCANAAAACAGTTGTNGCNGTNGGGCATGANGCTAAAAAAATGCTTGGAAGNACNCCTGGAAANATTAAAGCNATAAGGCCTTTATCAGAGGGCGTGATAGCTGATTTCCAAGTCACTGAAAAAATGTTACAGCACTTTATTGCAAAAGTGCATGAGCAAAGGTTTATTAAGCCAAGTCCAAGGGTTCTTGTTTGCGTTCCTTGTAGATCTACGCAAGTTGAAAGAAGAGCCATCAGAGAATCTGTATTGGGTGCAGGGGCGCGAGATGTAAAATTAATAGAGGAGCCAATGGCTGCAGCTATTGGCGCTGGTCTTCCCGTTGAAGAGGCTAATGGCAATATGGTTGTTGATATTGGAGGAGGAACTTCTGAAATTGCAATACTTTCTCTCAATGGAGTTGTATATGCTGAGTCAGTAAAAATTGGTGGCGATCTCCTGGATAGTTCAATCACTTCATGGGTTAGAAGGAATCATGGCTGTGTTATTGGAGAATCAACTGCTGAAAAAATTAAATATACTGTTGGCTGCGCATCTCCTGATTCTGAAGAAATGGAAATGAACGTAACTGGGCGCAATTTAGCAGAAGGAATCCCGGAAACTTTTACATTAAAAAGCTCTCAAGCATATGAAGCTATGAGAGATCCTTTGTCTGGCATGGTGAGAGCCATAAGAAATGCTCTTGAACTTTCTCCGCCAGAGCTTGCAGCAGATATAGCTGAAAGGGGTATTGTTCTGACCGGAGGAGGGGCATTGTTGAGAGATTTAGATAAATTAATTTCTTCCTCTACTGGAATCCCGGTTATTTGCGCTGAGGATCCATTAACATGTGTAGCAAGAGGTGGCGGGAAGGCTCTTGAAATTATCGACAAGTACAATATTGATTTACTTTCAACTGAATAATTAAATAAATATGGCGCGATCTACGCCTACAAATACTCCTATAAGAAATTATGCAATTGGCTTTTTTCTATCTTCATTATTATTATTCAGTGATATTAGTTATGGAACGTTTAATCCTTTAAGAGGCTTTGTCAATGCTTCTACTCTATATGTACAGATAATTTCTAAGGACATATTCGCAAACATTATTACTACATTTTCTTCTTTCCAAAAAAATAGAAGTCTCTTACAAGAAAACAAAGAATTAAATGAGAAAATTCTTCAAATAAGAGCAAAGGATTTTATCAATAGAAAAGATAATGAAGAGAAGTTTGAAATTATTGATTTTTACAAGAATGATCTAAGCTTACTAAAAAATAATAATGTTGATATATTCAAAATAGCTTCAATAGATTTACGAAACTATTTTTGCTGTTCAACACATAGAATTTTCTTACAAAATAATAATAATGTTTCAGCAGATAAAAATGTTCCAGTCTTTGCTGGAGAATCATTTGTAGGCCAAACAAAAGCTAAATATTTAAATTTTATTGAAGTTATACTTTTCTCAGATACTAATCACGTTTTACCCATTAAATCTAATTTTTTTTATTGTGATGCTAGAGGCAAAGGAAAGCCAATGTTAATTTCTTGCAAACTAAATAAAAATAATCAAGATTTTAAAAATCAGATTGGTGATGCTGTATATACATCTGGTTTAGGCGGTGTTTTCTTAAAAGATATAGAAATTGGATTTATTTCATCTATTACCTCATTTTCAGTTAATGAGCTTGAGGTTTTGATAACCTTAAAAGTAAATCCCCTAGAGGAAACTTTCTATGGAATTATGAGCGAAGAGACTGATGAAATATAGTAATCACTTGATTATTCTTTCATCTATTATTTTAGGATTTTGGTTAGATGATTTCCTAAATCCACTAACAATAAAATTATTTTTGGAATTAAATTTTGGTTTTTTAATTTTTGCATATTGGGTTTTTGCAATGCCCGAGAAATTGCATAGCGCAGCTGCATTATTTTATGGGCTGGTTACTGATTTACTTTTTTCCAATGCAATTGGTTTTAACATGCTTTTTTTTGTAGCAACTTCTTACATTATCCACTTATATGTTTTTCGTTTTAGAATTTTTTCTTATTTTCAGTTATCATTTTTCTTCTCAGGNTCATCCACATTCTACACAGCATGTAAGTACCTTTTGCTTTCTCCCTATAATTACTCTTATCTTGTCTTGATAATNAGTTTTCTAATTAATGCAGTTTTATGGGTAGGGCTTTATTTGATTATGAGAGCTTTTCGAAGAAGCATTTTTTCTAATTTATAGAGNATGAAAAAGTTATTGAGCATCTCTGCAATTTGCCTGAGTATTNCTAGTTGGGTATTTTTTTTATTTCTANCTNTTCTGGCTTTCGCTCCTTGGAACTTAATTAAAAGTATTGANCAGNATGTTCTAACCAACTATTCAATAGAGTTTTCTGAGCTTCAGAGTTATGGAAACGCTTTAAATAGAAATTTAATATTTAATAATTTATNTATCATACACAATNATAGGNTGCTAATTCAGGCNGCAGAATTCGANTTAGGANTTTCTTTNAAACCTCTNAATCTTTTTAACTTTCTTAATATCAATCGCATCCTCATAAAAGATGGTTTCTTTGATAATTCGAATATGCGAATTAGTAANTCATCCCNAAGTTCCNTAACAAATCTAAGTGACGAAATTTCATTGTCATTTAAAAATTTTAAATATCAAAAAGANGNTTCAATATTTGAAATTAATGGCGATCTTTTTGGNGAGCTGCCAAGATCAATTTCTGGGCAGATTAGTTTTTTGCATANTAACNAATTGAGCACTATTGCTGTNAATAGTGTTGAGGGTTCTTATCGNTTCTCATTNAACCTCCATTNNTATGAGTGGCTTAATTTCATNCCNGNTTTTGATGCTTCNCCTATTAAGGATTTGGCATTCCAAATAAATGCGCTTGGTGAATTNCAGNCNGATCAATCAAACATAAGGGGCTCNTTTAGCTCNAATAGNTTATTTTTNAAATCATTNTCAATTAANCAAAATAAAGGATCTTTTCATTTTCAGTCTAANAAAAATATAGGCACATTAACNCTAAATGAATTTCTGCATCCANTTATAGATGAAGAACATCCAATTCAAATCAATCTTCAGCAAAAGTCTNTAGCAGTNCCAAGATTTTTTCTTTCNCNTGAGATTCTAAAAATNGAAACATTNAAGGTAACNAATTTAATTATTGAAAATTTATTTCTATCATTCGATANNTTCCTTCCAAAATATTCTGGATTTGTNAGGGANCTAGATCTTAANGANCTTNATTTCAAGGAAATNATCAATCTTAGNGGAGATTTTTCAGGCTATGGAGATAAGATNAAATTNTTAGTAANNTCNAATTCNTCTGTACTNANAAATTTTANTCAAAATTTTATTCCAGTATCAATTTCTGGAGTAGGGAATTTTTCTNGNTCAGTTTTTGATCTAAAGGCTCGCATTAAAAATAAATCTGCTGGNATNGACCTTGCNTTGAAGANGNATCAGGAGCTTGACAATCTTTTATCTATTGAGCTTAAAGGANATGATATTTCAAAAGACTTAATTACATTTTCGCTTCCTAAATCTCTGAAANGGGTAAGTTCTTATNTTGATGAAANCATNAATCTTGGAAGCAAAAATTCAATTTATTTNAATTACTCAATTCCNAGCGATGACTTAAGTGCTGATTTGAAAGCAAAAATATTAATTAATGAATCAAAATTAGTGCTTAACGAAGATTCNATAATTGATTTAACTGGACCAATGATTGAAGCTGATATCAAAAATCTATATATTTTTTCTCCCTCCGGCAAAGTCACAAATTTTTTCTATAATGAAGCCTATGGACTAATAAATTTNAAAACTCAAAAGCTNAGCTTTTATTCCNTGCATGATTTGCAATCAATCGATCTGAAGAATTTATTAAGCATTGGAGAAGAACGCTTTAATTTGCCTGAAATGCAAGTAGAGCATAAAGGTGAAATGACATTATCAGNTTTGATGCTAAATAATGNCATTTCAATACAAACAAAAGATTTTTTTNTACCAATATTGCAGTCTCATAAGATTAAATTTGATAAGGCGAATATCTNTATTGTCGACTTAGATTCAATCTACGGNTTNATGCCATCAACATTCATGAATGAGGAAATACAAGTTAATCTTTTGGGTGAAGATTTATTAAAGGAATATGATTTAACTTTGTCTACAAATATTAATTTAGATCCAGGGGACTTTATAATAGATTCACCATATCTTCAGGTTTCTGGAAATGATGCTTTTAACATAGATCTAAATATTCAGAAAAATTCTCTTCCAACGTTAAAGATAAATTCTGATTTAAAAAATATTGAGCTAAATTCGCTGTTTAATTCGCTTTCAAAAAATAAGCTAACAAGATTGCCAACAGAAATTTTAATCACTAATTTTTCAAATCCATCGCTGGAAGTTAGTAATCAAAGGGTAGATATACATATTAGAGATATTAATAAATATGATGGATACATTTCAATAGGTAAAAAACTTCCTNATCANTATAAGAATTTTAATGACGAGCCNGGATTAAATCTGTATCTTTACTCACAATCTATTGATGAGAATCTATTAATTTCTATGTTGCCTAGAAACCTTGANTCAACATCTATAAAACTTAATAAACTGGCCTTTGATATTAAAAATTTTAAATTTTTTAATAATAANTTTTCTGATCTTTCTGGAGTATTTGATTTTAAAAATTCAGGAATTAGGGGTAATTTAAATTCAAATAAGCTTAATTTAAATCTCAANATNGATGANACGGGTTTNGCGAGAATAGAAATAAATGATTCAGTTATTCCTGATATAGAATTTAGCAATTCGTCACAATTAAGTTTTGATACAGNTATAAATTCAAGATTGATAATCAAAAACTCTTTAATTAGCAAAGTAAAGATAAAGAATCTTGATGTCTATCTTGTAAATAATCAAAATAATTTTTCAGCAAATAATATTAAATTATCTTCGAATTTAATTTCTATCAAACCGNCNTACAACTCNTCAAATGCATATTTTTCAGTAGACAAGTTAAGGCCNCTCTATAAAATNANGGGGGATTTTCTAATAAAAGATTCAAACAAAATATCATATTTAAAAGATGTTGTAGATTTTTCTTATTTTAA
This sequence comes from Candidatus Pelagibacter sp., assembly GCA_002708525.1. The sequence continues at coordinate 47,377 of PAOP01000016.1, read as the reverse complement.
TGGATCTNTAGATCTTCANTGGAGAGAGCTTTCTACTNTAAGTCATATAGAAGGAGAGGTTAATTTTATTTTGAAAGATTTGCTAATTNAGGATTCTATCGCAGACTCAATGGCTTTTAATTTGNTTGGTGTTCTGAATNTAAGAAATATCCTTGGAAAATTAGCAAACTTAGACCTTTCAATTGATGAATTTACTTCTTTGNAATTAGGTAGGGTTGAGGGAGATCTNTTATTTAGTAAATCNANGCTGCGACTTGCATCACCTTTATTTATTGAAACGAATGCAGCAAAAATGAGATGGGTTGGTCAAATTAATAAAAACTCTGAAAATAGTTTAGAGGATCTAGATCTTNGTTTAGATTTGAGGATTCGAGTTGGTGAAAATCTTCCATGGTATGCTGCAATANTTGGGGGACTTCCTGCTGTTGCTGGTTCAGCAGTAATAAATGAAATATTTGAAGAAGATATAAACAATCTTACTAATTATCAATACGAAGTTCTTGGTACTATTTCAAACCCAAAACTTGAGAGAGTTAAACAAGAAANAAACTAGCAAGACCNAGAAAAGAGAAGAATCCTATTACATCAGTTACAGTCGTTACAACAACACTNCCAGCAATNGCTGGGTCTTGATTAAATTTTCTTAAAATTATAGGNATAAAAATACCTGCTATTGCTGAGCATATTAAGTTTGTAACCATAGCTACGCAAATAANGATTGCNATCAGTATGTTNTCAAACCAGAAATAGGTTATTCCNCCGACCAGGANGGATAAGAGGATCCCATTAACAATTGATACTGCTACTTCTCNTTTNNATAGCCATTGAAGATTNGATTGATTAATTTGTTGCAGTGTTAATCCTCTAATCATAATCGTTAAAGTTTGAGTNCCAGCAACNCCACCCATGCTTGCAACAATGGGCATCANAATAGCTAAATATACTATTTCNTCAATCGTNGCTTGAAAAAGACNTATCGTCATAGATGCTATNAAAGCCGTAAGGAGATTAATTGATAGCCATAAAATTCTACTCCTTGCTGCTCTTGCTGGTGCAGCAAATGTATCCTCAGCAACCCCAGCCATTCCAAGAATATTTTGATCTGCATCTTCCATGATCACATCAACAACATCATCAATTGTNACCCTTCCAATCAATCTTGATTCATCATCTACTACGGGTGCTGACACCCAATCATTTTGTTCAAATAATCTTGCAACATCCTTATCGTTTAATTGNGCATCTAATGGTTGAGTTTCAGTTTCCATTAGTTCTCTTACATTNAGACTAGTGTCCGAGACTAGAATTAAAGAGATTGGCANAGAGCCTAGATATTTATTATCTCTTGAAACAACAAAGATTTGATCAGTATTTTTTGGTAACTCTCTTTGAGNNCGAAGATATCTCATCACAACTTCTAANTTATGCTTTGGNCTGACACTAATAATGTCAGTGTTCATNANTCCACCAGCTGAATCTTCCGNATATTCTAGNGCTTCTTGAATTCTCTGCCTATCNCTTTGCGACATTGCAGATAAAATATTTTCTGTTTTTTGATTTGGAAGAATTTGAAGAATGTCTACAATTTNATCNAGCTCTAAGTCNCTAATTATAGTAATAAGTTCTTCTGGTGAAATTTCCGAGATAAGTTCTTGTTGAATCTCATCATGTAACTCNGCAATGATCTCACCTTCATCTTNTGNATCAATCAGTGACCACAAAAATTTTCTTTCTTTAGGCGGCAGAGATTCNATNCTATGNGCTACCTCAGAAGGATGCATTCCAGATAAAACTCTTTTAATNTGGTTTATTGAGGGTTCAACCTCTTTTCCCTGAATTCTTTTTAAAAGATCTTCNGACGAGAAATGGTGAGGGGTTATCTCATTCATAACNTCAATTCTAACTCACTAGATTATGAATTATCTATTTCTTGAATTTGGGAGATTNATTTTTTTTCGATATTTTGAGATTGTTCTTCGAGCTAAGTTAAATCCCCGTTGATTGAGNANATCTGCAATCCTTTGATCGCTTAATTTNTCTCTNTCTNCTTCAANTATGTTTTGAATTTCCTCCATTAACTGCATAGGAGTAACTTTTCTAGTTTTTGACACTGAGCTTGCTAAAAGTGATTTCATNGANACAGCNCCCTTNGGTGTTTGTATNTATTTTGATCTTAAGATTCTAGACACTGNTGATGCNCTAATCTTTAACTCTTTTGCAAGATCAATATTTGATANAGGTTTTAATTCAGGNGATTTATTTGTTAAAAAATCAGCCTGTATTTTACAAATCAATTTGCCTACATTATGAACAGTTTCATTTCTTTTNTTGATTGACCTNATCAACCATTTTGCTTCTCCAATTTTTTCTTTTAATTCTTTGTTTGCTTNATTTTTTTTATTTTTAACTAATTTTTCTAANTCTTCATCAAGACTAATAAGAGGAAAATTATCTTNTTTAAACTGGACNTCAANATTNTCATTNTTGTTTTGTATNACCTCTAAATCAGGTTGAATAATATGNGTTGATTCAAATTCTAAACCTGGNGAAAGATCNCATTGNTTNATTTTTTTNAGAACAGATTCAATAGCATNTTCAGANTAATNCATTGCTAAATGAGTTTTTGCATCNTCAAAGNAAGAAAATTGAGGATTAAATANAATTTTATNTGCAATTTNTAATTCCTTGACTGGAATTTTCTGTTTCTTTAATTGTAAATAAATTGTTTCNTTAAAATTTCTTGCNCCAACNCCAGNCGGTTCCAGGTCATGAATTATATTACTTAAGACATTTTTAATTTCTTTTGAAGAATANGCGTANTCCATCAGTGCCTCGATTTCATCAAGATCTATTTGAAGTAATCCATTTTCTTCTAAGGAGTGAATAATCACTNATGCAATTTTTTTTTCAACATCACTTATTTCTATATCAAGTAATTGACTTTCAAGATGATCTTGCAAAGTTAATTCATTTGGTGAATTCTCCAAAAACTCCATACTATCAAAGCNTGANGATGACTCATGATCAAAATCTTTTTTAAGAAAAGGATTTTCTTCNATCTCATTGTNAATTTTTTTAATAATNTCTAACCTTGAAAGCTGGAGAAGATCTATTGATTTTTTTAATTGCGGAGTTATTGATAGCTGCTGATTTTGTTTAAATTCTCTTACAAGCTTAATCGCCATCTTTCAAGAAAACATTTTACCAAAATATTTCTGCTGAACATGATAATTTTCTTTTAAGTTTTNTTCCTNACCTTCAGCAATAATCCTTCCTTCGCTGAGGATAATAGCTTTGGAGCACAAGCTTAAAGTTTCTCTTACATTATGATCTGTTATTAAGATTGAAATATTTTTNTCACAAATTTTTTGAAGTAACTCTTTTATTTCTTCAACAGCAATTGGNTCAATACCAGCAAAGGGTTCATCAAGAAGCATAATGTTAGGTTGACAAATCAAAGTGCGAGCTATNTCAACTTTTCTTCTTTGTCCCCCAGATAACATTCTTCCCTTCATTTGAAGAATTTTTTTCAAACCAAACTCNTCGACAATTTNTTTTACTTTTTCNATTNTTTTATCTTTATTTGATAATTCTGCTATTCCTAAAAGATTGTTTTCAACGCTTAAATCTGGAAATATTGATGATTCTTGAGGTAGATATCCCAGNCCTAAATTAGCTCGAGCATGNATGGGCATTTNTGTTACNTCTTTANTATTAATAAATACTCTACCCTGATCAGGAAAAATTAGGCCTGCAGCTATNTAAAAGGCTGTTGTTTTNCCTGCNCCATTTGGACCTAGCAAACCTACAATTTCACTNGAGCCAATTGANAAACTTANATCTGAAAGGATCTTTTTAGAGCCAAGTGTCATCTCAATATTAGCTAGACTTATTCGGTCACTATTCATTTTNACTAATTTGATATGTAATAAGATTAGATGTTATTGCATTNCCATTNTTCANAAGTTTAGCATTTCCAATTAAGTTCATTGATTTATTTGGATATATAACAAATGCNTCAGCTTCACCATCTATNGNATNAGATTTAATAGTTGCTGGGTTTCCATATATTTCTAATTTNNTGTCTGAGTGACTNAGAAGNGCATCAGANCCTTTTATAATATANCCATCGATTTTNATTNTAATATTATTTTTAAAAGATAGTTGNCGGGNTTCTTNATTAATTTTGACTTGATCTGATTGAATTGAAATATTTTGAAANNTAGCANTCTCTTCTGAAATTAAAANAGGAAGATANAAACATCCGAATATTATTNATAAAATTTTGTANCTCNTAGGCATTTCTTNTTTCTAAATGATCCCCGCTTCAAGGAGTTGATGCATTGTAATAAGNCCAATGCTATCTCCTTTATTTGTNGNTGAATTNACAACNAAGCTAAAAATTTTATTTTTTTCCATAATTTCAGCTGCATCGATAGCAAGAGCATTGCTATCGATGCTTTTAAAGTTAANNGTCATGACATCCTTAATAGGAGTTTNATTTAAATCNACTGAATTATTCAAGCACCTTCTTAGATCACCATCAGTAAAAATTCCAATCACTTTTTTATTATTTGAAACTAAAGTTACNCCAAGTTTTTTTTCAGTTACCACCATCAATGCATCCTTTAAAGATNTCGCTTGATCAACNATTGGNGCTTNCTCANTCATTACTGCCAAATCTTGAACNAGTGTTGTGAGTTTTTTTCCAAGTTGNCCGGCAGGNTGAGATTTTGCAAAATCATCTTTGCCNAAACCTCNAGCTTCCAATAAAGCTATNGCAAGAGCATCTCCAAATACCAAAGCAATTGTAGTTGAGGAGGTGGGAGCTAGATCTANTGGACAAGCTTCCTCNTCNGCACTTATTACTAAATTAATTTTTNCAGCCTTTGCAATAGTNGATTGNTTGTTATTGGTTAGTGAAAAAATATTTGGAGTTGAGCGTTTTAATGCGGGTAAAATATNAATCACTTCCTTTGTTTCTCCTGAGTTAGATAAAATTAGGACGGCATCTTTTTTACTAATCATTCCTAAATCNCCATGGGCNGCTTCAGTTGGATGTATAAAAAATGANGAAGTTCCGGTGCTTGATAATGTTGCTGAAATTTTTTGAGCTATATGACCTGATTTACCAANGCCCATTAAAATTAATTTTCCTTTAGTTTCAAGAATTTTCATACAAAGGTTNNTAAAATCAGANTNTATTTGATTGCTTAAACTCATCACAGCCTTTGACTCTATTTCAATTACCTTTAAAGCTGAATTGATAAAATTATGATCTTTCATATTGCATTTATAGTTTTTTACTAATGTTATAATACCTATATGAATACTACTTTGAAATCTCTAGCTTTTTTTCTTGGAATTTTATGCTTTCATNCNAATTTAGTCGGCGCATCTAACCCTCATNAATTTATTGATTCTCAAGCCCAGGAAATGGTTTCCATTATTCGGAATAACCAAGAACTATATGCTNTAGACCCAGAATTATTTAAGGAAAANATTAATTTTGTTTTTGANCCAATGGTAGATTTTAGAAGNGTTGGNGCAAGTGTCATGGGTAAAAAATATTANCTTGCTGCTTCAACACCACAGAGACTAAAATTTATTGAATCTTTTAAAACNTCNTTGCTTGATACATATTCTTCAACCNTAGCTCAATGGGGCGATCAGGAAATTGTCACAATTTTTCCAGAANCATATGAGTTTNCAAGAACAGAGGATGTNCAGCAAAATTTAATTACTTCTAGCAACATTTACCCAATAACTTATAAAGTAAGAAAAGATAAAAATGGNAATTGGTTAATCATTAATATNATTGTAAATGGAGTNAACTTAGGCCTTACTTTTAGAAATCAATTNCAGGCCCTTGCNGAAGAGCATAATGAAAANATNGATGAGATAATNAAGCATTGGACCTCTGACGCTGATCTCGAATAATCTTCTGCTATAAATTATTANATGGATATAACTAATTTTCTTAAATCNAAATTTCCTGAAGCTGAGATATCNTTTGATGGAGAAGATTGCAATTCTAAAGTCTTGATTGTGTNCAATGAGTTTGAGGGTTTAAATACTCTTCAGCGACANAAGNTGNTNTTGAGTGTGTTGAAAGAACAATTTCAGACTGGNGAGTTGCATGCTTTAAGCTTAATTACAAAAACACNTTCAGAAATAGGTTNAGNATGGAAAAATTAAAGATCATTGGTGGCAATAAACTCTCAGGATCTATTTCTTGNTCCGGAGCAAAAAATGCAGCTNTACCAATGCTTGCAGCTACAATATTAAGCGATAAACCAATCACTTTTCAAAATTTACCTTACCTTCAAGATATCACAACCATGTTTGAGATCTTAGGATCAATGGGTGCTGAGATNACTCTTAANGAAAATATGGATTTTATAATTTCCACATCTAAATTGCATGACTTTGAGGCAAGATATGAACTAGTTAAGACTATGCGGGCTTCAATNTTAGTTCTGGGATCGCTTGTAGCTCGTTATGGATTTGCAAGAATTGCACTNCCTGGAGGNTGTGCNATTGGTACTCGGCCAGTAGATTTTCATTTAGATGCNTTAGAAAAACTTGGAGCNAAAATTGCACTAAAAAATGGGTATATTGAGGCTACTTCTAATAAATTAGTTGGCTGCGAGATTAATTTCCCNGGGGTCTCTGTTACTGGAACAGAGAATATTATGATGGCAGCAGTTCTTGCTANAGGCCAAACTGTTTTAAGAAATGTTGCAAAAGAACCTGAGGTTGAAGATTTAGCANATTTTTTGAATTCAATGGGAGCTCAAATTAATGGAGCTGGNACTGATGAAATTATTATCAATGGTGTTGAAGCTCTTGATGGNGCAGAATTTTCTATCCCTGCTGATAGGATAGANGCTGGAACTTATTTAATTGCGGCTGCTATNACAGGTGGNGATGTAACTATTTCAAATGTGCAGGCTCACCGCATGAATAATATTTTAGATAAATTAAAGTTAAGTGGGGCATCAATTAATGTTGGCGAAGATAATATTCAGCTTATTATGGAAAATGATTCTATTNTACCAGTAGATATTTCTACAGCTCCATTNCCTGGATTTCCAACAGACATGCAGGCGCAATTTACTGTTTTAAATGCATTATCTNAGGGNTCATCTGTTGTNACAGAGAATGTTTTTGAGAATAGGTTTATGCATGTTCAAGAGCTTAATAGAATGGGGTGTGACATCACTGTNAAGGGAAGCAATGCATTTGTTAAGGGAGTTAACTCTCTTAATGGAGCGCCTGTAATGGCTACAGANCTCAGAGCATCTGCAAGTTTAATTTTGGCTGGTCTTTGTGCCAAAGGCGAGACCNTTGTAGATCGTATCTATCATATTGATAGGGGGTATGAANGGATTGAAGAGAAGCTTTCNTATCTTGGNGCTNATATAACTAGATTGCCTAATTAGTAGCTCTTTTCTCAGAAACAATTATTATNTTCAAACGCAAGAAAACTTANAGACTAGGATTCATGAAATCTTTCTGTAATTTATTTTTATGCAGGAGAAATAATTATGTTTAATACAACTGATTTTATATTNACNTCNGAAACNACACCTGATGTAACAACAGATTTATCTGNGTGTGNTGGNCANGTTGAAAAGCTTATTGGCTTAGCTGANGCTGTAAATGTTACAGACTCGCCTAATTGTAAAAGTCGTTTAAACAGCTTACTAGTTGCATCAGAAATTAAAAGAAAAGGGCTGGATGTAATTCTGCAATTAACTGGAAGGGATAGAAATCAGATTGCCTTGGAATCAGTTTTGCTTGGAGCTTTGTCTGTTGGAATTAATAAAGTTCTTTGTTTAAGTGGAGATCAGCCAGATGAAAATGGACCTGCAGTTGTAAATGAATTTAATGGGAATGGATTAATTGAACTATGTGAGNTTATTTCAGGGGGNACTTTATNTGATGGAACAGAAATTAAGAAACCTTTNNCTCTTTATTCAGGTGCAGCNGATGATTTATACACTCAAATCTCAAAGCCAGAAGCNCTTAAGAAATTAGTTACNAAAATAGAGCAAGGAGCTAGCTTTATTCAAACTCAATACTGTTTTGATTATGATGTNATTAAAAAATACTCAGATAAGCTTAATGATCAAGGTTCTTTTAATNATTGCAAGGTGATNATCGGAATGGGNCCATTAAAATCAGCTANGCAGGGCGACTGGATGCGAAAAAATTTATGGGGTGTAAACATCTCTGATGAAATTCTACTGCGTATGGAGGAGAGTCAATCACCAGCAGAAACTGGTGAAAAAATCTGTCAAGAATTAATAGAAAAAATTATGGATNTGCCATGCATTGATGGAGTTCACTTAATGGGNCCAAGTTGCGAAAAAAGCTCGGCATCAATAATTTCATATTTTAAATAGAAAATTTGAATAAANATTANTTAAAATCAATATTAGATGAAGTTAACTCAATTGCGATAGTTGGGGCNAGCTCGAATCCAGAAAGAGATAGTTACAAAGTAATGAAATTTCTTCAAGACTATGGTTTTCAGGTATTTCCAGTGAATCCAAATTTGATAANTACTAAAATTCTTGGCCAAGAATGTTACTCNAGCCTTGAANCTATANAGCAAAACGTNGACATGGTAGATGTTTTTAGAGCTATAGAATATATTCCTAGCATTACAAATGAGGCAATAAAAATNAAATCAAAAATATTTTGGACTCAAGAAGGNCTGTATAGTGAGGAGGCAGAAGNANTAGGAACTAAAGCAGGATTAACAGTAGTAATGAATCAATGCCCAAAAAAAATTCTTGAAAATNAATAAATTAACATATGACTAAACATATAAAAAATNTTGTAAAGATTGATCAGCTAGAGGGAGGCATCCTTCGTTTAATATTAAATGATTCAAAGAATAAGAATGCTCTCTCGGAGCAAATGATGAAAGANCTTNTTGATCANATATTTAATGCATCATCNAATAACTCAATCAGAGTNATTATTATTTCAGCAGTTGGAGATGTTTTTTGTTCAGGNCATAACCTCAAAGAGATTACTGATGCTAGAAATAATGAGGATGAGGGAAAAGAATATTTTTCTAATCTTTTTAATTTATGCTCCTCATTAATGCAAATGATCGTCACNTGCTCAAAACCAGTCATAGCAGAAATTAATGGNGTCGCAACTGCTGCNGGTTGTCAATTAGTTGCTAGTTGCGACTTNGCTATAGCATCGGATTCATCTAAATTTGCAACACCTGGAGTTAATATAGGTTTATTTTGTTCTACACCCATGGTTGCTCTCTCTAGAAATTTAAGCAAAAAAAATTCAATGAAAATGCTTCTTACGGGCGAGATGATTGATTCAATTGAAGCAAAGAGAATATCTTTGATAAATGATCATGTCCCNGGCGANAATCTTCACAGCGCTGTCATGTCTGTTGCAAACAAGATTGCTNGNAAGTCTCTTGCAACGGTTAAACTTGGTAAGGAAGCTTTTTATAGACAGCATGAAATGAGTCTATCCGAGGCTTATAATTACACCTCAGCAATTATGACTGAAAACTCTCTCGCTGATGATGCNAAGGAGGGCATTGCAGCATTCTTAGAAAAACGTGATCCTGATTGGAANGANGANTAATTTATTGAGTAGGAATAGCCTCTGTCATAACTTTGTAATNTTCGATGATAGAGTTCTGTAATATTTGAAAGTCAATCTCATCCCCNGGAAAGGAATTTTTTAAAGCGCCAGTTAAATTCTCCCATGAAGCCAATTCATTATTTATAGACAAGATTATTGCTCCAGTCTTTATTTTTCCGCTATTAAAAAGNGGCCCATAATTTCTNAGTTCCAATATTTCAAGACCATAGGTAGGTTTGTTATTTAATAAGAATCTTTTTGTTTTGACTCTGAAATCGCCAATCCATGATCTTTTTACNGACCCATGCTGAATAATTTCTGAGGCTANCTCAATTATTTTNTTAGCAGGTAAAGCAAAGCCGATTCCAGCATAAGATCCAGTTTTCGAAAAAATTTTTGTATTCATTCCAATTAAATTTCCTTTGTGGTTTATNAAGGCCCCACCAGAATTTCCAGGATTAATAGCAGCATCAGTCTGAATAAGTTCAAGATATGGGTTTCCATAATCTCTTCCAGTAGCGCTAATTATTCCACTGGTAAAAGTCTTNCCTAATCCAAATGCATTCCCAATTGCAATNACATGATCGCCTGCTCGAACTGACGCACTATTTGATANCTCAATTGGTTTTAANGCATCCAATGAATTTATTTTAATTACCGCAAGATCAGATCGTTCATCAAAACCAATCAAGGAAGATGGATAAACTTGACCATCATCAAGCTCAACATCAATNATTCTTGTGCCTTCAATTACATGCAAATTAGTAATAATGTATCCATCACTAGAAATAATAATCCCTGAGCCCATAACATTACTGGTTGAATTTCCATCAAATATTCTANTTTCAATATTTTTTTTAGAGTTTATATTTACAACTGACGGAGATGCCTTTGAGATTGCNTCAACATAACCATCTTCATTCGACATATTTGAATAAAGATATGTCAGAATACCAACCAAGATTAAAAAATTTATCCTTGAAAGTTTATTATTAAAAAATCTCATATGATCATTAAATCAATAATATGAAGGATATAAAAGTTGTTATAGAGAATTTATCTGCTCAAGGTATAGNTCNAAATGACCAGCAAACTTTATTCCTAAAAGAGTTTATTCAGTTTGATTTAGCTTTTAGACCTTCNACATTTCTCTTTAAGAANAATTCANTTGGTAATCTTTATCTTTGGGGTGCTGTTGGAAGAGGNAAAACCATGCTTCTTCAGGTTATCCAAGATTCTTTTTTTCCTAATGCTGGCCAATTTCACTTTATNGAATTCATGCAATTTATTCACAAAAAGTTATCTGAATTTTCAGGAAACAGNGACCCACTAATTAGAGTTGTAAAAGATCTTTCCAATGATTATAAAATTATATTCATAGATGAATTTCAGATCGAAGATATAGCCGANGCTATGATTATAGGCACTTTAATNAAAGCGTTATCTAATAAAGGAATAAGATTATTCATATCTTCCAATTCACATCCAGATAANCTTTATAANGATGGCTTGCAGAGATCAAAATTCTTAAAAACAATTGATCTGATAAACGAACANTTTTTTGTTCATAACCTNCTGGGTAATACAGACTATAGACTNAAAGAAATAGTTAANTTTGATAGCTCNACTGAAGATAAGAATAGCAATGAATGCGTTAAAGATTTCCTTNAAAAAACTTTTGATCAAGATANTTTTAATACCACTCAATTTTTAGTAAACGACAGAAAATTCAATTGTTTAGGATGCTCTGAGAGAATTNTATGGCNTTCTTTTGATAATTTTTTTTCATCACCATGCGNAAGTAAAGATTTTATTGAAATTGTTAAAAAATTTGAATGGGTATTTATCAATAACTTTCACACCTGNAATGATGATCATATTGATAAATTAAGAAGATTCATCAGTTTTATTGATATTGCTTACCAAGAAAAGCAAAAGTTAAAATTTTTTTATGATCCTAATTTAATAAATAATTTATATTCAGGGGATCAGTTGCATCATTTATGGGTAAGAACTGAAAGCAGACTGAATCAAATATCAACGACTAAATATCTTCAAAATTTAGAGAAAAACTAAACTAAATGAATTAAAATATTGATTAAATAGCNCGTAAACATTAACATTCACGTCTAATTTTTTCTTTAAACATTAAAAGCAATGAAAACTCTTTCACTTAGAAAAGAAGATNCACAACATGATTGGTATGTTGTAGATGCTTCAGACAAAATTTTAGGACGACTTGCTACAAAAATAGCTGATCGCATCAGAGGCAAAGATAAACCTTCATTTACTCCACATACTGATGGTGGGGATTATGTTGTAGTTATTAACGCAGAAAAAATCCGAGTTACTGGTAATAAGTTTAATGATAAAAATTATTATACTCATTCTCTTTATCCAGGCGGATTAAAGACAAAGATTTTCAAGGATGTTATTGAAAATAAGCCAGAATATATAATAGAGCAAGCCGTGAAAGGCATGCTTCCTAAAAACAAATTAGGTAAGCAGATGTTCAAAAAACTTAAGGTATATAAGGGCGATAATCATCCTCATGCATCACAAGAACCTCAAATTTGGGAACCAAAAATATGAGCGCACAAATTCATTACGCAACAGGTAGAAGGAAAACATCATCAGCTAGAGTCTATCTCTCTAAAGGAAAAGGAAACATACTTGTTAATAATAAAGAGCTTTCTCACTACTTTGGAAGACAGGTTGCTCAAATGCTTGTAATGCAACCTTTAAAGTTAACTGAGTTAGATCAGCAGGTAGATATTAAAGCCATGGTTAAAGGAGGGGGTAGCTTTGGTCAAGCCGGAGCTATTAGGCATGGTATCTCTAGAGCTTTGCTTGAATTTGATGATTCGCTGAGACCAAAATTGAAATCCGCTGGATTTTTAACAAGAGATGACAGAAAAGTTGAAAGAAAGAAACCAGGATTAAAGAAAGCAAGAAAAAGCTCTCAATTTTCCAAACGCTAATTCTTATTATTTAAATTTTGCCGTTCATCCCAATATAGGAATTAATGGAAGAAAAAATTACCACGCGAAGAAAAGTACTTATAGGTATGACTTCAACCGTTGGTGCTGTTGGAGTATCGTTTGCCGTGGTTCCTTTTATAGCATCATGGAATCCTAGTGCAAAAGCTAAGGCAGTTGGCGGGCCTGTTAAAATTGATGTTTCAAAAATGCAAGTTGGACAGAAAATTCAGGTTTCCTGGAGAAAACAACCTGTTTTCGTTATCAGGCATAGCAAAGAAGCACTGAAAAACCTTTCAAAAGTTGAGCCTAAGTTAGATGATCCAAGTTCACTGAAGATTGATGAACCATATAGAGATATCAATCCAACAAGATCCACTTCTCAAGAATATACTGTAATCGCCGGAGTTTGTACGCACTTAGGCTGTGCTCCGAAATATTATCCTGAAATGGAATCTCAGCCTTGGGATGAATCATGGGTAGGTGGATTTTTCTGTCCTTGTCATGGATCAATGTTTGATATTGTTGGAAGAGTATTTAAAGGAGTTCCAGCTCCAACTAATTTAAAGGTTCCGCCACATTTTTTTGACGGAAACATATTAACAATAGGGGAAGAGAGAGGCACAGCATAATGACCCAAAAATCATCAGGATTTTTTAATTGGATTAATACTCGTTTACCTATTTTAAATACATATGAACGGCATTTATCAAAACATCCGGTTCCAAAAAAAGTAAANTTTTGGTACATGTTTGGTGCTTTGGCATCAGTAGTGCTNNTNATTCAAATTGTTTCNGGTATTTGGNTNATGTTTGGTTATGAGAATACNGAAGAGGGNGCATTTGCATCNATTGAATATATTATGAGAGATATTGAATATGGATGGGTCATTCGATACATGCATACNACTGGAGCNTCAATGTTCTTTGCTGTTGTGTATCTTCANATGTTCAGAGGATTNCTNTATGGNTCNTATCATAAGCCAAGAGAGTTAGTTTGGGTTTTTGGAATGACCATNTACCTTGTAATGATGGCTGAGGGTTTNTTAGGATATGTATTACCCTACGGTCAAATGTCTTATTGGGGCGCTCAAGTCATNATTTCTCTTTTTGGAGCTATTCCATATATAGGTGAATCATTGGAGATATGGGTAAGAGGTGATTACTATATTTCTGGAGCAACTATTTCAAGATTTTTTGCATTACACGTAGTTGCNTTGCCCTTAATATTAATTGCATTGGTGTTCATGCATTTAGTTGCCTTGCATGAAGTAGGCGCAGGNAATCCTGAAGGTGTTGATATTGAAAAGCACTTAGATGANGATGGAGTGCCGTTGGACAGCGTTCCATTTTTTCCATACAAAGTTTTGAATGCATTAGTTGCTATTGGAATATTTGGNATTGTTTTTTCGATTATCATGTTCTTTTTTCCCGAGGGTGGGGGATANATGCTTGAGTTAGCAAATTTTGAGGANGCTAATCCNTTAAGNACTCCTGANCATATTGCNCCAGTTTGGTATTANTCACCATATTANGCAATGNTAAGAGCNGTNCCTGACAANCTTGGNGGCTTGGTNGTTATGGGNGCTGCAATAGCAATACTATTTGTTGTGCCGTGGTTAGATAGNAGNAANGCAGCATCAATTAGGTACAAGGGAATACTTAGCAAGATTGCAATGACTNTATTTATTATNAGCTGGCTGATGTTAGCATGGTTAGGNACAGTTCCCGTTACAGCTCTNAGAACAACTCTAAGCATTATCGGGACAGTTATTTATTTTGCGTTTTTCTTGCTNATGCCAATATATACCTCAATTGAAAAAACTAAGCCGGTTCCAGAAAGGTTATGAAGAAATTTCTANTGCTAGTTTTTTTATTTTTTGGTTCTCAGCATATTTTGTCTGCAGTTGGCGCNCCATGCGGGGATTACGGCGATTGTGATGACTTTAAACCTCAGNTGAATAANATGGAATCGCTTCAACGAGGCGCCCTTACCTTTATCAATCATTGTTATGGTTGCCACTCTTTGAAATACTCTAGATGGTCAAGAATTGCAGAGGATCTAGAAATTCCTGAAAGTATTTTTGCAGAGAATTTAGTTTTTGGTAAGGATATTAAGCTTGGCGATAGAATGACTGGATCAATGAAACCAGCTGTTTCCGAAACATGGTTTGGCATAGCGCCACCTGATTTGACTCTTGTTACTAGATTGCACGGCTCCGATTGGGTTTATACTTATTTGAGAACTTTTTATGAAGATTCATCTAAGCCATATGGAGTAAATAATATGGTCTATCCTGGCGCAGCAATGCCAAATGTATTGGCTTCTATGCAAGGACAACAAATACTTTCATGCAAGGATGTTCCAGTTATTGCAAGCAATGGAGGAGTAAGAAGGGATGAGTATGGCAATGACATAACTGAAGAAAAGTGTGGTTATCTAAAAACTATAGAAGGATCAGGACTATTATCTAGCAAAGAATTTGATGAAGTGATATTTAACCTAGTAAATTTTATGACATATGTAGGTGAGCCAGCTAGATCGGATAGAGAGAGGATGGGTTGGTATGCAATATTATTTTTTGTAGTATTTACTGCTCTTTCCTACCTTCTTTTTAGAGAATATCAAAAGGATTATCATTAGATTTAACTTATAACAAAGAGGAAGCATGATTTTATATTCTGACAAAGACGACCATTACAGCCATCGAGTAAGAATAGTTCTTGCTGAAAAAGATATTGCTTGTGAAATCAGAGAAACCACAAATGAGGATGCTCCAGAGGAGGTATTAGCTCTTAATCCATATCATACTCTTCCTATTTTAGCTGATAGAGATCTAGGTTTGTATGATGCAGGAGTAATGTTGGAGTATTTAGATGAGCGTTTTCCTCATCCTCCGCTTCTTCCGGTATATCCCGTATCAAGGGCTAATAGCCGAACACTAATGTTGAGAATAGATAAAGAATGGTGCCCATTAGTGGATACCCTAATTGCAAAANAGCTTTCTGAAAAGGAATTATTAATAGTGAGAGAAGAATTGCTTAATGAAATCAGCACAGTTGCTCCGACTTTTAAAGAATTTGATTTTTTTATGAGTGAAGATTTTTCACTCATAGATTGTTATCTAGCTCCAATTTTATGGAGACTTCCTTCTCTTGGAATCAACCTCCCTTTGAATAGGCATCTCAAACCTTTGTTGGATTATCAAACAAAGATATTTGCCAGACCCAGTTTTCAAGACAGTCTTTCTTTAATAGAGAGAGATCTCAGGGATTAAGACGAAATTAAATCAGCGGTAATTCTTTGCAAAGGAACCTTTCTTTTGGCACATGAATCAGATTGGTAAATAATACTGCCAGTAACCCCATTTATTTTTGCTGATTGAATACCAGCTTGCTTTAGAATTTGTAATAACAACCACTCATGCAAAGCTCCTAATTCTAAGAATTTTTCAAGAGACACTGATTCATCATTCTTAATTTTTGATGTTAGGTAAATTGATATAGGAGTAAATGAATCTTCATAATCTAGGAGCTGGAGAGGAGTATTTATTTCTTCTAAAGACGAAATAAAATTTAAATATTTAAAACTATTTTTTCCATGATATCTCAGAGCTGGAATCATTGATTTATACTCTTGAGGATTTAGGATCATTATGATTTGCTTGAAATCTGATCTAGGTCGAGGGCTAAAATTTAGGTTTTGATTTGGGTTCAGATTAGAAATTTTATTGAATCGTTTTTCGCTAAAATTAATTCCCAAAATCTCAGCAGCGAATTCTTGAAAATTCGTTGAAGCATATTTTATTTTTATAAGGTCTTTATTTGCTGCCTCTAACTTTTCAGCAAACGATATATATTTTTTAGAATAAATAATTAATATTGGATCAGAATTTTTGTTTATTTCCTGATTTATTGACACAATTGCATCATCATAAATGCTTGAGCAGAACCCATTAATTGTTTGTGAAAGTAAATTTTCTGGCATGATAATTTGCTTTTTTTCATCCCAAAGAATACTTACTGGAAGATTAAGTCTATAAATTAACTCAATCAACTCCTTAGAGTATTTATGATTTAATTTAAGCCCTAGGGAATAATTCTTTCTTTTTAGAATTTTTTGATAATTCCTTTTTAATATTTTTGCATCATTTAATTCTGCTTGACTAAGCATTTGACTATCAATAGCTGCTTGTATTGTTTTTAGATCATCATTAAAGTAGCTTTGATAATTATAAATTTCCAGGAACTCTTTTGGGGTTTCTTCCTCAATAAAATCAATTGAATTCAGATTTAAATTTTTAGATGTTGTTGAGCAAGATGCTAAGATAACTAATGCTATAAGTTTTGTGAAACATTTATTTTTTTTAGACATCATTAACTTCATTTAATGCTTTATATAATTTGCACCCCAATTGGTAATTTAAATGATTTCTCATTGAGGTCAATTAATACTTTGAAGGAAGTAGATAAGATTTTTGCAGAAGACACTAGGGTTGCTGCAAAACTTTTGCAACATTTTGATATTCAAAGGAAAACTAAACCATTTCATGAGCATAATGAGAATGAAGCTAGTGATGAAATAATTGCTCTCATTAAAAGAGGAGAAACTCTAGCGCTTATATCTGATGCTGGCGCGCCGCTCATATCTGATCCAGGTTACCCATTGATTCAAAAGTGTATTAATGAGGATATTTCATTTACTGTCCTTCCAGGACCCTCTTCAGTCATTAATGCTTTAATTCTTTCAGGTTTGCCGTCAGATAAATTCTCTTTTAATGGGTTCTTACCAAAACAACATGAGGCAAAAAGAAAAATTGCAATAAAGTTACAAAATTGTGATGAGACCAATATTTTTTTTGAATCTGCAAAGAGGATCAGTGAAACCATCTCCATTTTCTCTGAGGTTTTAGGCCCAGATACTCAGATAGCAATTTGCCGGGAGATGACCAAGGAATTTGAATCAACTTATAGGGGAACTCTTGAAGAGATCTTAACTCTTCTTAAAAATAATCAAATTAAATTATTGGGAGAGTTTGTAATTCTTGTTAATCCCTTATCTCCCAGCACAGTCTTTAATTTAGATAAGAATTTTTGTCGCCCATTCCTTGATTATTTGTCTCCAACAGACGCTTCAAAACTAATAGCTAAAATTACATCTTTTTCAAAGCAAGAAGTTTATAAATTCCTGTTAAGCATTTCTAAATAGATGCAAAAGGTATTAAAATGCATTCGAGTTGATCGGATGACTGCTAGCAATTTGCTAGAGGAAAGTCCGGACTTCATAGAGTAGAGTGCCAGGTAACTCCTGGGGGGCGTGAGCTCACGGCAAGTGCAACAGAAATTATACCGCCAAGAGATTGGTAAGGGTGAAATGGCAGGGTAAGAGCCTACCGCGTATTTGGTAACAAATATGGCAGTGTAAACCCCACTTTGAAGCAAAACCAAATAGGAATCCGTTTAGGCTACTCGTCTAGGATTCGGGTAGGTTGCTTGAGTAATATGGCGACATATTGCCTAGATAGATGGTCATTTAATACAGAATCCGGCTTATAGATCAACTCACTGCATTTTTTTTTAAAAAAAGTGTGTAAATGTGTGTTAAATGTAGTATAAAGTGTGTAGTTATAAATTTTTTTCATACATTATGTTTGGTTTTACAACAATTTCGATAGATGCAAAGGGAAGGTTAGCTATTCCAGCTAAGTATCGAAATCAACTTCTTTCTCAAAATGAAGATAGTATTGTTGTAACAAGAGACCCTCAATATCCTGCTTTAAAGATCTATCCAGGTTCAATTTGGAATCGCATATCTAGCGAACTTCAATCTTTACAAGGTCTTGATCCAATCGTAAGAAACTTACAATGGACAATTTTGGGAAATGCAAGCGTTAGTTCATTTGATCCCAAAGGCAGAATGTTGATACTTTTGCCCTTAGAACTTCGAGAATATGCAGAAATCAAAAAAGCTGAAAAAGTATCCTTTATTGGTATGGGAAATAAATTTGAAGTTTGGAATGATCAAAACTGGGAAATGAGGCAAACAGGCGGCGCCTTATCAACTGAAATTCTTGAGGTTGTATTGCCAGAGAGTTTAAAAACAATATCTTTTTAAGGGGTAGAAAATGAATTGGGAAATAATCGAAGAAAATGCTGGATTAGCCAAAATTAAAGTTATTGGTGTAGGTGGCGCTGGTGGAAATGCAGTCATTCATATGATAAATCATAAAATTCAGGGAGCAGACTTTATTTGTGCAAATACTGATTCTCAAGCTCTAGATAGGGCAAAGGGATCTACTATTTTAAAGCTTGGAGATAATGTTACTAGGGGCTTAGGGGCTGGAGCAGATCCTCAAGTGGGAAGAGCTGCAGCAGAAAGAGATAGGGCCGCAATTGAAGAGTTATTAGCTGGAGCAGATATGATCTTTATAACTGCAGGCATGGGAGGCGGAACTGGGACTGGTGCAGCCCCAGTTATTGCTGAAATTGCCAAGGAGCTTGGAGCTTTAACAGTTGCCGTTGTAACTAAACCATTTAATTTTGAAGGTCATAAAAGAAAAGCTGCAGCGGAACAAGGCATAGCAGAGCTAGTTGAGGAAGTTGACAGCTTGATTACCATTCCGAATCAAAAATTGATGGATATTTTAGGCAAAAAAACGTCGATGGAAGAAGCATTTGCTAAGGCAGATGATATTTTAAAAGGTGCAGTTCAAGGTATATCTGACATTATTATGAAGCCCGGCTATATTAATGTTGACTTTGCAGATGTAAAAACAGTTATGTCTGAAAAGGGTATTGCTATGATGGGTACAGGTCAATCTAGCGCGGATGAAAGAGGGATTGATGCAGCCAGTCAAGCTGTAAGCTCAGAGTTACTTGAAGATATTGAATTAAAGGATGCGCGAGGCATCTTAGTAAATATAACTGCAAAATCGCCAACAATGGCAGATTTTGATGAAGTTGATTCAGTAATTAAAGACTTTACTGCTGATGATGCGACTATTATTTATGGAACTGTTATGGAAGATTCCATGGATGAGGAGGAATTACTTGTTACGGTTGTAGCAACTGGCGTTAATCAGCAAACAGCAACATTAGCTGTTGATAATTCAAGAAAAGCCACTGTGCAGCTCAATCCGGTTGGACTGGATGCTACTAAAGTTGACCATACAGCAGAGTCAGTTGGCACATCGTCTGCAGAGGATATAGAATTCCTTGATGTGCCAACCTTTATGAGAAAGCAAGTAGACTAAAAAGATGCTTCATGTTCCAGTGCTGCTGGAAGAATCATTAGATTTTTTGCTGAATGATTTATCTGGAACTTATCTTGATTTAACTTTTGGACGAGGCAGCCACTCTCAGGAAATCTTAAATAGAATCTCCCCTCAAGGGTCACTGTATGCTATTGACAGGGATCAAGAGGCAGTATCATTTGGAAAAGATAAGATCAAAGATTCACGTTTCAGTATTTATCACTCAAATTATTCTGAAATTGATTCACTATTCCCTAAACAGCAATTTGATGGAATTTTATTTGATCTTGGTACCTGTTCAACTCATTTAGATGATCCAATGAGAGGTTTTAGCTTCCAAAGTGATGGGCCTTTAGATATGAGAATGGATTCATCTTCAGGTTTCAGTGCTGCTGAGTGGCTAAATAGTGCGCCAGAAAAAGAGATAAGTGATATTTTATATGAATATGGAGATGAAAAAGCATCAAGAAAAATTGCAAAGGCCATAGTTCAGTTTAGAGCCACTAAATTTATGGAAACCACAATTGAACTAACAAAAACGATTGAATCAGTTCTCAAAAGAACTGGCAAAATCCATCCGGCAACAAAGTCATTTCAAGCTATAAGAATCCATGTAAACAATGAGTTGCATCATTTAAAAGTGGCGCTATCTAAGCTACACGATGTTCTCAAACCTGGCGGGGTTATAGTAATTATTTCATTTCACTCACTAGAAGATAGAATCGTAAAAAATTTTTTTAGACCTGAAATTAAAAAACTGCCCAAAGATATACCAATTAATATCTCAGCAAAAGAAACGTATAGGCGCATCAAGAAGAAAATAAAACCATCCGCAAATGAAATAAAAATCAATCCTCGCTCTAGGAGCGCAATCATGAGAGTCTTTTCAAANCCATGAAACAAAATATATTTATATATTTTTTGCTGATCGATATTTTTCTTTTACTTTGTCTATGCTTTGAGATTATCAAAATTAGATGGCAATTTAGTCAAGAGTATGAAAATAATGCTTATCTTCAGGTTGCAAATAATAAATTGACTGAAATAAATTTTAATTTGAAGACTGAATACTACCATTTAAGTTCTCCGGCTAAAGTTGAACGTCATGCAAAAGAAATTTTAAATATGAGAGAGATTACCGAAGTAATCGTCGTAAATTATGAATAATAATTTTGGTTATAGCTGGCGAGCATACTTAATATACATATTTTTAGTGATCAGCCTATTTATTTTAGTTTTTAGAATAATAAGCCTTAAATATATTGAAGGAGATTTCCTAACATCCAAAGGTAAGAGTATGCTTGAGACTTCTAGGTCAATCCCCGCAATTCGCGGAAGCATATTAGATAGAAATAATTTTCCTCTTGCAGTATCAATCAATCAATATGATTTATATGCTTTAAAAAAATTTTCAGAGGAAGATTTTAATAAATTAAAAAATTTTCTGTTTTTAAATAAAGATTTTTCAGCTATTAAAAAACTTAATAAAAAAAATCTAATTTTCTCTAATTTAAATTTCTCTCAATATGAGTCTGTAAAAAGTCTCAAACTTTCTGGTATTGAAATTGAATCATTTCAAAAAAGGTATTATCCGCTGGGTGAGCAGGTATCAACATTAGTTGGATTTGCTGGAAGAGATGGGTTTGGCCTAGAGGGACTTGAAAATATCTTAGATGCTNAATTATCTGGAGTGTCAGGTCAAGAAATCATTTATAGAAATGCAAGCAGGAGACCTCAGGTGATTCAAGATGCTGTACAAGGTCTTGATATTAAGTTAACTATTGATAGCAGGGTTCAGTTTTATGCTTATAAACATCTTTCGAGTTTTGTTAAAGCTAATAATGCAAAGGGAGGTAGTGCGATAGTCTTGGATAATATATCTGGAGAAATTTTAGCAATAGCTAGCTATCCCTCATACAATCCTAATAGCCCCAAAAGACAGATAAAAAGAAATAGAGCTTTGGTTGATGCATTTGAACCTGGTTCAATTATTAAACCACTAGCTTTAGCCAAGGGTATTGATATGGGAATAGTTTCTAAAAATCAGGTAATAGATACAAGCCCAGGATTTATAAATTTGAGTGGTAGGACGATATCTGATCCAAAGAACTATCATGACCTTACTGCGAGTGAAATTATTGCAAAATCAAGCCAAGTTGGAGCTTCAAAGCTAGCTTTGCAAGTTGGAATAGAGGGATTGATTTCAGGTTACAAAGGGTTTGGTCTTTCAAAGCCTCCCAATATTTTTTTTCCTAGCATTGCATACGGTGTTATTAACTCTAGGGAGAATGTCTCTGATCACGAAATCGCCAGTATTGGATTTGGGTACAGCATGACCGCTTCCTCATTGCAATTAGCTCAAGCATATTCAGTTTTTGCTAATGAGGGATATCTTAAAGATTTTAAAATTTTCTTAGATGATGTTGAAGTATACAAGCAGAGAGTTATAGGTAAAGATGCTGCTTCTGATGTATTAGAGTCATTAAAATTAGTTGTATCNGATGGAACTGGAAGCCTTGCAAGAATATCAAATTATGATGTTGCAGGAAAAACAGGCACATCTCATAAAGCTAGCTCAAAGGGTGGATATGATCAAAGTAAATATATTTCGTCTTTTGCAGGCATTGCNCCATTAACATCGAAAAGGCTTACAATTTTTGTCAGCATTGATGAGCCAGGGCTAAATAATTATTCCGGTGGTGCTGTAGCTGCTCCATTGTTTGCAGCTATTTCTAGCGATGTCTTAAGTTATCTAAATGAATAAATTATTTATTATTAAACCTTTTATTAATACAAATAAGTTTGACGGTCTTTTTATTTCATCCATTACTGATGATTCCAGAGATGTTCAAGAGAATTCATTATTTATCGCAAGGCAGGGGGTGGATTCACATGGAAATGAATTTATTAGAGATGCTGCTCAGAATGGAGCATCCTGCATTATTACAGATCAGAAATTAGATGAAGATGCGGATGTACCAATTCATTGCTTAGATAATTTGGAAGAAAAGATCTTAGAAATCCTTTTTAGCTTTTATGATTTATCTGAAGACGATTTTATCTTTCATGGTGTAACAGGGACTAACGGGAAAACAACAACAGCATTCATGGCTCATAATATTATCAGAGCTCTTAATAAACCCTCAGTTTATATTGGTACTTTGGGGGCTATAATCAATGACAATATTTTGGAGACAAAAGGTAACACGTCGCCGGGGATATTTGAGCTATTTCAAATTTTGCAGACTTGTAAATCTCAGCATAAAACATATATCTTCATTGAGATTTCTTCTCATGCATTAGCGCAAAAAAGGCTAGGGAATCTGCCTTTTTCACAAACATTACTTCTCAATATTCAATCTGATCATCTGGATTATCACAAAACAGAATCAAATTACATTAATGCAAAATTATCCATTACCGAACTTAATAATAAAAATCCTACAATTATTTTTATAGATAAAATTCAAGACTTGCTTGAAAATTTTTCCGAGGATCAAAAAAAACAACTTTCAAAATCACAATTCTTAAGTTCAACTGATACTTCAGCAGCATTAAAGTATTCCCTTGATTACAATCCAAGAGGAAGTTCAAATATAAAATTGAGTTTTCCTAATTTATGCATAGATGCTCAGGTTTCATTATTTCTTAAATTTAATGTGGAAAATTATATTTCAGCCATTGCGTTAATTTCAGACCAAATCTCTTTAGATGAATTTGAAATTATTAGAAGCAATACAATCAAGCTTCCCCAAGGCAGAGGTGAGATTTTAAGATTAAGAGAGGGGAATATATTGATTGATTTTGCTCATGACCATCAATCCATTCAAAATATTCTTTCTGAATTAGCTAATTATCATGATGAAATAGTTTTAGTTTTTGGATGCGGGGGAGATCGAGATAAGTCTAAAAGATCTAAGATGATGAAAGTGGCACAAGATTTTGCCAGCAAAGTATTCTTTACATCTGACAACAATCGTCATGAATCTTTTGCTTCAATTGCTAAAGATGCAATGGCTGGTAATTCTCATACAAACATTGAAATTTTAGAGGATAGGCAGGAAGCCATTAGCTTAGCACTTCAATGCTTAAATAAAGAAAATATATTGGTAATATTGGGTAAAGGTCATGAGACTTATATGGATGTATCTGGAAAAAAAGTACCGTTTAATGATAAAGATTGTGTTCTAGAAATTTTAGGCAATGAAACTAATTAACAATACAAAAGATTTATCAACTCTCCTTCAGCTCGATAATGAATTAAATTTACCAATTAGTAATTTCATAATAGATTCACGGAAAGTAAAAAAGAACTCAGTTTTTTTTGGTCTGACTGGTTCAAAAGAGGATGGTAGTTTTTATGCGGAAGATGCAATCAACAAAGGAGCATCGTTAGCAATTATAAGAAAGAGCAAAATTTNAAATTCTGTAGCTTATTCACCAAAAGTTATTTCAGTTAAAAGTCCCGAAGAATGTTTGATTAGTGCAGCTGAGATGGCAATTGAAAGGTATAAAGGAATAGTTATTGGGATTACTGGCAGCAATGGTAAAACAACAACCAAAACCATTTTAAATACTTGCATAAAAAATAGTTATGGCACTTACCAAAACTACAATAATGAAATTGGTTTACCGCTTTGTGCGTTAGAGCTGGACTCACAAAATAACACGGCAATTTTTGAGATGGGCGCAGCAAAGCCAGGTGATATAGATCTGCTTTCAAAAATAATTAAGCCAAATATTGGCATCATTACTCATATAGGCCATTCTCATTTAGAAGGCTTAAATTCANTTAAGGGAGTCCTTCAGGTAAAGTCTGAGCTTATAAAAAACATTAAAACAAATGGCTCAGCGATTATTCCAAACGGTCAATATGTTAATTACTGGAAAAAAATGAGGAATGACATTACCTTTTATACATTTGGCCTGAAGCCTTCAGCATCTTTTTTTCCATCTAAAATTAAGATGACAAAACAAGGCCTATCCTTTTTTATTGAATCGGTCCACTTAAAGAAAAAAGTCCAAATAAAAACAAAACTTATAGGAATGCATAATGTAGTAAATATTCTGGCTTCATTTGCAGCAATTTCAGCTGCTCGGTTAAACATTAAGGACTTTACAGATGGGCTGAGAGAACTCAAGAATCCTCCTCAGCGATTAGATTTAAAATTATGGGTTAAACAATCAACGGTCATCGACGATTCATATAATGCTAATCCTGATTCTATGAAGGCTGCATTAGATGTTTTGTGTCAATTTCAGGGAAGGAAGGTTGCCATCCTTGGAGACATGAGAGAGTTGGGAAGATTTAGAAAAAAACTACACATTGACTTGGGAGACTATGCCAAAATACATGGAGTAGATTGTTTGATTGGATATGGAGATTTAATCCGTCATGCAGTATTTGCATTTGGCAAAAATGGTTTTTTCTTTAAACATAAGCTGGAGTTAGTAAATTTCTTGAAAAAAAATCTTAAAGGAAAAGAGAAAATACTACTAAAAGGATCAAGATCAATGCGAATGGAAGAAATTCTAAACTTATGGAAATAATATGATCGAATTATTTGGCACTTGGCTAATGACATATGATTCTGGCTTCGACGTCCTTCGTTATTTAACTGTAAGAACTATTGGGGGGACTCTTACAGCGCTAATGCTATCAATTTTTCTTGGCCCAACCTTAATTAGATTTTTAACAAATATTCAATTCTCACAATCCATCAGGGGAGATGGGCCTGAGTCACATCTTGCAAAGACTGGTACACCCACCATGGGAGGTTTAATTATTATCTTCTCATTAATTATTTCAACATTGCTCTGGTCAGATTTTAACAATCCATACATATGGATTCTTATATTTATTACCGTCTCATTTAGCTCTATAGGATTTTTAGATGACTGGTTGAAAATAAAGGAAAAAAACTCAAAAGGCTTAAAAGGAAAATATAAGCTCATTTTGCAATTTCTTTTTGCTTTGCTCTCAATGTTATTTATGTTGCAGGTTTCCCCTAATGGAAATGAACAAATTTTTATTTTACCTTTTAATAAGGAATATATATTTGTAATTTCACCTTTTATTTTTCTGTTAATTAGCATTTTTGTAATCATGGGCTCATCTAATGCAGTTAATCTCACCGACGGTCTAGATGGACTTGCAATTTTGCCATCAGTCTTGATAGCTGGTGGTCTTGGCCTCATTGCTTATGCATCTGGAAACTTAATNATNTCTGATTATTTATTCATCCCATTTAACCCGCTTAGNGGNGAGTTAATTGTGTTTTGTGGAGCCTTGATCGGAGCNGGCATAGGCTTTCTTTGGTACAACACATANCCTGCTCAGATATTTATGGGAGATTTNGGATCTTTAACACTCGGNGGAATTTTAGGCACCCTGGCAGTTTTAATNAGACATGAGATAGTATTTGCAATTATGGCAGGAGTTTTTGTGATGGAAACTTTGAGCGTNNTTATTCAAGTGGGCTCNTATAAATTAAGAGGCAANAGAGTCTTTTTGATGGCACCAATTCATCACCATTTTGAATTAAAAGGCTGGGCCGAACCAAAAGTTATTGTTCGATTTTGGATAATAACTTTTGTACTTGTCTTATTTGCACTTGCAACCTTAAAGCTCAGATAACCCTCAATGAAAGCCCTTATTTTTGGTTATGGAGTTACAGGCCAATCCATAGAAAGGTATTTGAAAAAAAAAGGTAAAGCTTACGAAATCTATGATCAAAATGTGAAAGGACCTAATATCTTTAATAAATTGCCCAATCAAAAAAAATTAGATTCATATGAGACAGTTTATTTGAGCCCCGGAATCAATATAAAGAAAATTTATGCAAATGGAGAATTTAATAAAATTCCATATTTAACTGATATAGATATTTTTTTTAAAGAGGATAATTCATACAAAATTGGAATTACTGGCACTAATGGAAAAAGTACTTGCTGTTATCACCTGCACCAGCTTTTAGAAGAATCTCAATTAGTTGGTAATATTGGCGCGCCAGTACTGGATAATATTAATTCTTGTCGATATTCAATAATTGAGCTTTCTAGCTTTCAGCTTGAGAAGATAAAAGAGATTCAGCTAGATTTCGGAGTTCTCTTAAATATTTCTCCTGATCATATTGATCATCATGTAAATTTTGAAGAGTATAAGAAAGTAAAAAATAAAATCAAAGAATCAAAAAAAACAACGGAAGAGTCTGATCCAAGAAAATTATGGTCCATGATTACTGGCAGACCTCAAAGATTAGTACAAGATATCCAGTTAAAAGATTTGCCCCACAGACATCAATACATAGTAACGCGAGATAAAATGGTATTTATCAATGATTCTAAGGCGACTAATTTGACCGCACTAAAATTTGCATTAAATAAAATGTCTAACCCTTATGTATTGATCCTTTGCGGAGATCCAGATAAAGAACAATATGAAAGCTATGAAATTGAAGGCCCAACAAAGGTTTATATTTTCGGCAATCATGCAGAAGAGATATCAAGTAAAATATTTCATCCAGAAAAAGTATTGTTCCATAATCAAGGCCTTTCATCTGTAATGAGATCTATATTTAAAGAAAAATATGATTCTCAAACTCATATACTTTTTTCACCTGGTCATCCAAGCGGTCAAGATTATCAAAACTTTGAAGAGCGAGGNGATCATTTTATAAAGCTTGCAATGAATTCAAATGATTGATCGCGACAACATATTAATTGTTCTGCCATATCTTTCTTTGTTGTTTATTGGTTTGGTGATGGTCGCATCTTCAAGCATTTATGAATCTGAGGATATTTATGGGACTCCCTTTCATTTTGTTTCAAGGCAAATAATTTTTTTTATTATTGGTGTCTTTGCAACTATTATCGCTTTAAGCATACCGTCAAATTTACTTTTAACCTTAGATTGGGTAATTTTAATTGGCTCTTTTTTGTTGCTTATTGCTCTTTTTTTTCCTGGGGTGGGCACAGAAGTTAATGGAAGCCTCAGATGGATTAGAATTGGCCCAATAAATATTCAACCCTCAGAAGTAAGCAAGATAGCTTTAGTTATATATATTTCAGGTTATTGCGTCAGAAGACTAAGTGAAATTAATACTTCATTGGGTTTTTTAAGGCCTTTGGCTGTTTTAACTCTTTTTGGGCTATTAATTATGTCTCAGCCTGATCTTGGATCGACACTTGTAATTGGAGCTTTGGTGATTGCAATATTGTTTTTTGCAGGAATTTCATTTTTGCAGTTCTCACTATTAATCTTGCTTATGGCCGCGCTGGCTATTGTTGCTGTATACCTAGAACCTTATAGGTACATAAGATTTATTTCATTTACTGAACCGTTTGAGAATTTTCATGGACCCGGATGGCAGTTATCAAATGCACTAATAGGCATTGGCAGGGGAGAGTGGTTTGGCTTAGGTTTAGGGAATAGTTTGCAAAAAAATTTATACTTGCCCGAGCCACATACTGATTTTATTTTTGCAGTAATTGTTGAAGAGTTTGGATTAGTTGGAGGGTTAATGGTAATTTTTTTATTTGCTTTATTAATTCTAGGCATTTTTAAGACATCAATAAAAGCACTAGAACTAGGTAAGTTATTTCAAGGATTGCTTGCTTTTGGAGCAGGTATTTTGATTGCAATTCAAGTAGTGTTTAATATAGGAGTAAATCTTGGAATCTTGCCAACAAAAGGGTTAACTCTTCCTTTTATAAGCTATGGGGGCACAAGCTTAATTTTATTTATGTTTTTAATGGGTATGGTGCTGAGAATTAATTTTGAAAATAAGACGATAAAGTAATGAAATTTTTAATTTCTGCAGCAGGAACAGGGGGTCATGTTTTTCCAGCACTAGAGTTTGGCAGAGAATGTATTAAAAATGATCATGAGGTTCTTTGGATTGGAACAAAAACTGGTATAGAAAATAGAGTCCTCCCTAAGAATATAAAACTTTTAACTATTCCTATGAAAGGGTTTAGAGGAAAAAATTTTATTTTTAAAATCACTTCCTTAGTAGGTTTAATAGCCTCAATTTTTAAAAGTATCTTTTATATACAAAAAAACAAAATTGATTATATCGTTTGCTTTGGAGGATATATCTCTTTACCTGTCGGGTTATCGGCATGGATTTGCAGAAAACCTCTTTTCTTGCATGAGCAAAATGCGATTATGGGAACATCTAATAAAATGTTAAAAAAATTTTCAAAAATAATTTTTTTAGGATTTGCAATTAACGAGCCGATTTCAAAAAAAATGATACTCATTGGCAATCCTATAAGACAATTAAATCAAAATTCTTCCTTAAATCCCACGCAACAGCCTTTGAGGGTATATATAACTGGCGGTAGTCAAGGCTCTGATTTTATTAATCAAAATATACCAATAGCCTTAAATGCTTTAGACATGCCCCTAGAGGTAAGACATCAATCTGGAACCGGAAAATCTTCAGGAGTAAAAGGGTTATATTCACATGATATTTCTGTCGAGGTAAAAGAGTTTTATGATTTACCGCAAGATTCAATTGTGTGGGCAGACTTTATTATTTCCAGGGCTGGCGCATTGTCTCTATCAGAGGCTATGAGTTTAAAAAGAGGATCGGTGATGATTCCTCTTCCATCAGCTATAGATAATCATCAGCTATTAAATGCTATCAATATTGAAGGTTTAGGCATGGGGTTGGTGCATGAAGAATCTGAATCTGTGGAATTACTATCTAAAAAACTTAAAAATGTTATTGAGAATAAAGAATATGTGCAATGGTCTCAGAAAGAGAGCAGCTTAGATCATTTCCATGCTGCCAGAAGAATGTTAAGTTCAATTCTAAAATTATAAAAAAATATGTCTTCTCTAGGATTTCAAAAGTTTAAAAAAATTCATATGATTGGCATCGGTGGCTCGGGAATGATTGGAGTTGCAACTATTTTACAAAAACGTGGTTTTAAAGTTACGGGCTCTGATCTTGTAATTACAGATGAGCTGAAGGAATTAAAAAAACTTGGCGCTAAAGTTCAAATTGGCCATGATCCTAAGCTTATTAAAAATGCAGATTTAGTTGTTGCTTCATCAGCAATATCGAGTAAAAATACTGAGCTCTTGCATGCCAAGCAATCTGGATTAACTATTATTCCAAGGGCGGAAATGCTCGGAACTCTTATGAGGCCGTATCGGAGCATTGCAATTGCTGGCAGTCATGGCAAGACAACCTCTACAAGCATCATTGCGAGTATTTTTAATGCAGCAAATTTAAGTCCAACTTATGTCATCGGAGGGCAAGTGTTGAGCATAGGGAGAAGCTCTAACCTCGGCGATGGCAATTATATTATTGTAGAAGCAGATGAAAGTGATGGATCATTTTTACATCTGCAGCCAGATATTGCTGTTATCACTAACATTGATAATGATCATTTAAGTTTCTATGAATCAGACCAGGAGAAATTAAATCAGTCTTTTATAAATTTTGCAGAAAATTTACCTTTTTATGGTCATATTATTCTCAATCTTGATGATGCAAACATCCGTAAAATTTCTAAAAAAATTCATAGAAAGCAAATTACTTTTGGTTTTAGTGCAAAAAATAGATTCCAAATAGTTGATATTAAGTTGAGAAAAGGCGTTCAAAAATTTCAATTAAAAGACCATGTTAATAAGAAGAATTATAAATTTTCTACTCATTTAAGCGGCAAACATAATTTATATAATGTTACTGCAGCTATTTGTGTTGCAATAGAAGAAAATATATCTATAAAGAATATTGCTAAAGGATTGAGTGATTTTCAAGGAGTTGGAAGAAGATTTGAGATTTCAAAAATCTATCTTGAAGATCAGCCTCATGTGTTAATAGATGATTATGGCCATCACCCTGTTGAAATTTTATCAACTATTCTGGCAACTAAAGAAAAATTTCCTCGTAAAAAAATATGCATGATTTTTGAGCCCCATAGATATACAAGAACTCAACAACTGTTTGATGATTTTGTAAGAGTGCTTTCTAAAGTAAATTTTCTTCTTTTATTGGATATATATCCAGCAAGTGAAAAACCTATCAAAGGAATTTCATCAAAAAAACTTGCTTTTCAGATAATGAAAAATCATAAAAATGTTCACTATCTTGGAAGCAAAGATCCAATAGATTGGCTCCAAAAAAATCATCAAGACTTTTCAATTTTAATTACTCAAGGGGCAGGAACAATCTCAAAACTAAATTATGAGATTAAAAAAAAGTGGCGATAAAAAAAATCATAGTTTTGTATGGGGGGGAATCATCCGAGAGGGAAGTTTCACTTGAAAGTGGAAAACATATATTCCAATCATTGGAAGACTTGGGATATGAAGTTCAACTTATTGACTACCCAGAACACTTTTCGTTCCACAATCTAACAAAAGAAGACTTTATCTTTATTGCTCTTCATGGGGAGGATGGTGAATCTGGAGAATTGCAGAAACTTTTGCAACAAAAGGGCATCCCATTTTCTGGTAGCAATTTTCAGGCTTGTGCAAACACTTGGAATAAAAATACCTGTAAAGAGCTTCTTAAAGAAAATAAAATTCCTACTCCAAGGTGGATTAGTATTTCATCGCTCTTAGAAATAGAGAAGAATCTAGATGATGCTTTTTTTGATCAGCTTAGACCATTTAAAGAACTNTTTTTAAAGCCTGCAGAAGANGGCTCTAGCATAGATGTNTTTAAAATTTCGAATAACCAAGAATTAGAGTCAGCTATTTCTGATTGTATAAATCCAAGACGGCAATTTATTTTGGAGGAAAGTATAGATTTTAAAGAGCTTACAGTGCCCATTCTTCACGGAAGATGCTTGCCTGCCGTTGAGATAAATACCNCTGAATCNTTTTATAACTTCAATGCAAAGTATGTGAATGAAGACACTCAGCTTTCTGAACTAATGCTTTCAAAAGATGAGAAAAATAAGCTNCAACAAATTTGCTTAAGGACCCTCGATGTCACGGGTTGCAAGGGGTGGTTAAGAGTTGATCTTTTACAGGACAGAAACAGTAATTTTTTTGTGCTTGAAGTCAATACCGTGCCAGGCATGACTTCACATAGTCTATTTCCAAAGTCTGCAGAGTCCATCGGTCTTTCATATAATGATCTTGTGCAAGAAATTATCCATGCTAACTAGAAGGGCTCTATTATTTTTAATTTTAATCCCTATTTTCTTTGGTTGTTCAGGTGGTACAAATCAAAAAGTCATTATAGTATTCGAGAAGCCTCCAACTCTAAAACAAGAGCAAGAATTAGTTTTAAATTTATCAAGCCAGACTTCAAAGAAAAACCTGTCAAAATTTTTAAATAATCAAAATTGGATAAAATCTTATTTAATTAAAAAAAATGCATTCAAGCCTTTAGAATTGTTTATTGAAACAAAAGAGCCCAAATATATTTGGCAAGATAGGTTTTATTTAGATGCTGAGTTTACTAAGTTTCTATATTTTGGTGAATATCCTGAATTACTGCATTTATTCATCCCAATTGAATTAGTTGAGAAATGGTCTCAAGTTGAAGATGAAATTTATTCAGTCCTACAAATCCATAGTATAAAAATTTTTTCCGTTTCTTATACTGAAGCAGAAGGCTGGTATTTCAATACTACAAACAAGTTACAAATAAATTTAGGGTCTGATCTTTCATCCGATGTATTTAAAAAACTTTCTCTAACTTTAAAATATATTTTCGAAAAAAACTTAACTCCTAGTATTATTGATTTAAGATACAAAGATGGAGTGGCATTAAACTATGGCAAATAATGGAACAAAAGATTCGGACTATGTTGTTGGATTAGATATTGGAACCTCGAAGGTTGTTTGTATTATTGGCAAGTATGTTGATCAACATTCTATTGAGGTCATATCGATGGGATCTTATCCATCTAGCGGCCTCAAAAAAGGTGTTGTAGTGAATATTGATGCCACTACAGATGCAATTCAAAAGTCTATAGATCAAGCTCAGGCATCATTTGAAGGCAAAATTAAAAATGTTTATGTGGGGATTGCAGGCAATCATATTCGAAGTTTAAATTCTCATGGGATAGTTGGTATAAAAGACAAAGAGGTTGAAGCAAGTGATATAGATAGGGTTATTGAAGCAGCGCAAGCAGTCGCAATACCATCTGATCAGAGGGTTCTGCATGTTCTTCCTCAAGAATATGTTATTGATAATCAAGACTCTATTAGAGAGCCGCTTGGGATGTCTGGTGTTAGATTAGAATCCCATGTGCATTTAGTGACTTGTGCAAATAATGCTATTCAAAACATAGAAAAATGCGTGAAAAGATGTGGGATAGGAGTTGATGGTTTTGTTTTAGAGCAGCTTGCTAGCTCATATTCTGTTTTATCAGAGGATGAAAAAGAACTCGGAGTTTGTTTGGTCGACATAGGTGGAGGAACTACAGATATAGCAGTCTTTAACTCTGGTTCAATATCATTTACAGGAGTGATTCCCATTGCGGGCGATCAAGTAACGAGTGATATAGCTGTTGCATTGAGAACTCCCACTGCCCAAGCAGAAGATATTAAGCAGAGACACGGTTGTGCAGCTGCTGAACTAACTCAAGATGGAGAAACTTTAGAGGTAATGAGGGTTGGTGGTAGGCCTCCGGAAGACTTATCAAGAAGATCATTGGCCGAAATTATTGAACCGAGATACGTCGAGCTCTTTGATTTAGTTAAAGCAGAAATTAAACGTAATGGTTTTGAAAATAAAATTCCTGCAGGTATAGTTCTTACAGGTGGAACTTCAAAAATGGAAGGTGCCGTTGCCCTAGCTGAATCTATTTTCCAAACCAGTGTAAGACTTGGTATTCCAGAGAAATTTAATGGGATGGAATCAGTTCTTAAAAATCCAATATATGCGACTGCTTTAGGTTTGATAGGCTTTGGTTTCGACCAAATTAAGCAGGGTTATACCTTAGAAAATAACAAAACCTTTTTTGATAAAGCTTTTGGCTTCTTAAAAAATAATTATTGATTGCCAGATGTATTTGGCATAGAATTCATGCTCCTTGGTTTTTTGATGTTCAAAAAATCTATTAACCCATAAGGAAAAATATGAACAATTACGAATTAATTTTAATACTCAATCCTGACTTATCTACTAAGTTTGATAATTTTCATAAAAAACTTGAAAAGACTCTTAACGACTTAAACATCAAGCTGAATAAGCTTGAGAACATTGGTCGAAGGCAACTTGCATACAGTATCTTAAATCATAATAAAGGACACTATGCTATCTTGCAGATAGAAGGACCAGCTGAGTCTGCTCTAGAGCTTGAATCTAAATTAAAATATGACACATCTGTAATACGTCACCTTTTGTTAAAAGTTGACTCTCCTTCTATTGAGGATTCATTACTTCTTTTAGAATCAAGGGAGACAAAAAAAGTTTCTCAAGAAGAAGAGCAGAGTCAAGACAAACTAAAAACTACTCCAGAAGAATCAAATCCTGCTTTTGATTCTAGTGCTAAAGAAGAATTAAAGGATGGTGAATAATGACAGAATCTAACAATAAAAATTTTAATTATAAGAATGTTGATCTTTTGAAAAGATATATTACTGAGACAGGAAAAATAATACCTGCAAGAGTTTCTAATATCAGCGCTTCAGAGCAGAGAAAATTAACAAAAGCAATTAAGATTGCTCGCTTTTTAGCTTTGCTCCCATACACAGACTCCCATAGATAAATTATGAAAATTATACTTTTAGATAAAATCCTAAAATTAGGTGAAATTGGAGATGTCGTTGAGGTCAACTCAGGATATGCAAGAAATTTTCTTATTCCTAAGAAGAAAGCCATGTTCGCTTCTGATGAAAATCTTAAGTATGTTGAAAGCAAAAAAGCAGAGCTAGCTGCAGCTTCAGCAGATGAAATGGCAAATGCTCAAGGTAAAGCTGAAACAGTTACTGGGGCCAAGGTTGAAATTAAAGTTCAAGTCACTGAGGAAGGTGCTTTGTATGGTTCTGTAGGAACGAGAGAAATCTCTGATGCATTCAGCAAAATTGATCATGTTGTAGATAAAAGCATTATTCAATTACCTGATGGACCTTTAAAAGAGCTTGGAGATTATTCAATCACTTTATTATTCCACCCTGAGGTTTCATGTATTGTTGAGGTATCTGTTCAGCCAGAGTAGTTGTTATCTTAATAATATGATGTAAGAATCATATTTATGTCTACCAAATCCATAGAAAATACAGAGCAAGTTAGAGAGCTTGAAAGGGCCATCTTGGGTGGATTAATGCTTGAAACTGAAAGATATGATGCTGTGAGTGAGATCATTGAATTCACCGATTTTGAAAGTCAAGATCATCAAAATATTTTTCAGTCAATGGGTGAGTTAGTTAATTCTAATAAACCCCTTGATCCTCTTACGGTTTCAGATCGTCTTGACAGTAAAAATCTCTTAACAAGAGCAGGTGGAAAGAATTATTTAATTGATTTAGCTTCCACTAGTCCTTCTGCAGCCAATTTAGAAGCTTACGCAGCGATGATTAGACAAAAATCTATTTCAAGAAAGTTAATGAAAATAAACTCAGAGATTTCTGAGCTTATTATCAACCCTCAAGGCAAAGATGCTGCTGAATTACTTGATGAGGCTGAAACGAAAATTTTTTCACTTAATGATGAAGCTAGCAGAACATCTATTAATATCCAGAAATTAGATGAGTTAATACCTCAGTCAATTGAAAAGATGAATGAAATTGCAAAAAAAGGCTCTTCGTTACTTGGGGCTTCAACAGGGTTCAAAGATTTAGATAGAAAATTGCAAGGTCTTCAGGATGGAGATTTGATAATAGTTGCTGCAAGACCAAGCATGGGCAAAACTGCTTTAAGCATGAACATAGTTGAAAATTTCATAGTGAANAAAGACATACNTGGAGGAATATTGGTGTTTAGTCTTGAAATGCCAGCTGATGCNCTCACAACAAGATTGCTTGCAAGTAATGCCAGGATCGACCAGCAAAAAGTCAGAGCCGCATCTATGAATAAAGAAGAACTTAATAAATTTATGGAGTCTTCGTCAAGATTAAAAGATTTGCCCTTATATGTTGATGATAGTTCTATGCTCTCACCCATGGAGCTGCGAGCAAGAGCTAGAAGAATTGCTAGACAAGAACCGAATGGATTATCTTTGATAGTTGTTGATTATCTTCAATTAATGCAGATACCAGGCTCTCAAGAGAATAGAGTGAATCAAATTTCTGAAATTTCTAGATCATTAAAAATGCTTGCAAAGGAGCTAAATATTCCTGTAATTGGAATCTCACAGTTAAACCGTGCTGTTGACCAAAGACCTAATAAAAAACCTATTATGTCTGATTTAAGAGATTCGGGTGCAATTGAACAAGACGCTGATGTAATTTTATTTATNTACAGAGATGAGGTTTATAATGAAGACTCCGAAGAGGGAAACAAGGCTGAAATTATTATCGGAAAGCAAAGAAATGGGCCGATAGGCAAAGTGAATCTAACATTTCTAAAAGAATACACTAGGTTTGAAGACTTTGCTGTCGATAGCTATTACGACTCAATTCAATGATTGAACCAAATTCTGAGCTTATAATTGATTATGAGCTTGTAAGAGGAAATATCCAAGNAATTAAAAGTATACTTCCTGCCAATTGTAAAATTATGGGAATTATCAAAAGCAATGCATATGGACATGATCTTGAAAAGTCTACTCAGGCAATGGATGATGTAATAGATGGATATGGTGTTGTTAGATTAGAAGAGGCTCTTAAGATAAGAGAAATCTCTNTAAAGCCAATCTTAGCCATGCAAGGCGTTTATTCATCAGATGCTTATGATATTTTAAAAAAAAATAACATATGGTCTGTTGTGCATTCAATGTCACAATTACCATTGGCAAAGCAATATCAAGAAGATTTGTTATTTTGGATAAAAGTAAATACTGGAATGAATAGATTGGGCATTGCAATAGATGAGCTTGATCAATTTCAATCCCTTTTAAAGGATTCAAACGTATTAATGACGCATTTAGCTTGTGCAGATAACCCTAAA
Source organism: Candidatus Pelagibacter sp. (assembly GCA_002708525.1). The sequence goes on along the minus strand of PAOP01000016.1, from coordinate 10,484 downwards.
GATAAATTAAATAATATTCAATTTGAGAATTTTGACCATGCTTGGAATCATATAGAAAATAATATGCAGCGAAGCATATTGAATTCTGCAGGAGTGTTTAATTTTCCAGATCAAGCATATGACTGGGTAAGACCAGGAATTGCTATGTATGGGGGAATTGACTTTCCTGGTTTAAAAACTGCTATGACATTTAGAAGCCAAATTATCTCTATTCAATTCTTAGATAAAAATGAAAGAATTGGTTACGGTGGAAGGGTAGAGACGAAGAAACCATCTAAGATTGCAATTGTTTATTGTGGTTATGCTGACGGTTTCCCCCAAACAGCTATTGATGGAACGTCGGTAATTGTAAACAGTTATCAATCTAAAATTATCGGAAGAGTTAGCATGGATCTTATTTCGATTGATATAACAGATATACCTGATTGCAAAATTGGAGACTGGTGTGAATTATGGTCACCTGATTTATCAATCGTTGAAAATGCTAACAAAAATAATTTGATTTCTTATGAACTTATGACGAAAATGAGTAATAGAGTGAAAAGAAAACATCTAAATGTATGAAAATTAATTATCTAGATAAGAATCCAAGAGAAATCAAATTAGAAGAGGATCTGCCTCCATATATGAATGAGGGAGTTGCTGATGATATTGCTGAAATATTTAATACACCTTTATCTGGAGCATATAATTGGGATTACACAGTCCAAGATAATAGGATTAAAAAACTTTATGAACTCGGAAAAGAATTGAATTGGAATGTTGAACTTGATATAGATTGGAACAGACCATTAAACAGAATTACTGAGCCAACCCCAATTTTTTGGGATGAATATGAACCCTATAAGAAACTTTCTGATAAGAAAAAAGTAGATTTTTTAAATCATAGAATTGCTTGGAGTCAGAGTCAGTTTTTGCATGGAGAACAAGGAGCTCTTTTAGTAGCATCTCAATTAACTTCATGCGCTCCAACCTACAATGCAAAGCTTTATGCAGCATCNCAGACTTTTGATGAAGCCAGACATGTTGANGCATTNAATAAATACATTCAAACAAGANTAAAAATGATGTATCCAATTGGAAATGCTTTAAAGTCAATACTAGATAAGATNCTNACTGANCCAAGNTGGGATTTAAAGTTTATTGGTATGCAGATAATAATTGAGGGGTTGGCATTAGCAGCCTTNCAAGCATCAAGAGAACTAACACATGACCCAGTTTTGCGAGACATGCTNGGCCTTATAATAAGAGATGAAGCTAGACATGTTACTTTTGGAATAAATTATCTAGAAGAGTTTGTTGACACTTTAAGCGAAGAAGAAAAAGAGGATAGGGCTCAATTTGCTTATGAGGCATGTTGGCTNAGTAGAGAAAGATTGTTATCAACAGANGTATATGAACNTTTTGGTTGGGATGTTGAAGATGCAAGACAATTTCAATTAGGAACAGATATCAATNAACACTTCCAAAAGCTCCTTTTTCAGCGAGTAATGCCAAACTTAAGAAGAATTGGCCTGTTAAGAGATTCTGTTAAAGATAANTTTGAAGATCTAGGTATTCTAGAATACGCTGAAGCGAAAAGTGATGCTGAGATTGATTGGGCTGATCTATCAAGACCTTTNTTTGAAGAATCTGCTTAAGTTAGTTTTTATTAAGGTTAGAATCTGATATTCTGTATTCCCATCATAACTTAAAAACTGATGGCTCAAACAAAGTACATTTTTATCACCGGCGGTGTTGTNTCCTCTCTTGGCAAAGGTATTGCGGCCGCATCAATTGGNGCTCTTTTTGAGGCAAGAGGTTTAAAANTTTCCTTAAATAAGCTTGATCCCTATATCAATGTTGATCCTGGAACCATGAGTCCCTTTCAGCATGGGGAAGTNTTTGTTACTGANGATGGAACAGAGACTGACTTAGATCTTGGGCATTACGAAAGATTTGTTCGTTTTCAAGCAAGTAAAAAAAATAATTTTACTGCTGGAAAGGTTTACGAGGAAGTCATACAAAACGAAAGGAGAGGTGACTATCTCGGAGGGACTGTTCAGGTCATTCCCCATATCACAGACGAAATTAAAAGAAGGATTAAAGAAGGNGCAAAAGGTGCTGATATTGCAATTNTAGAAATAGGCGGAACAGTAGGNGATATTGAAAGCCAGCCTTTTATTGAGGCNATCAGACAAATGATGCTTGAGCTCCCATCACCTAATACTGCACTGGCGCATCTTACTTTGGTTCCCTATATTCAGGTATCTGAAGAGCTGAAAACNAAACCTACTCAACATTCTGTAAAGGAACTTAGATCACTTGGGTTACAACCAGATTGCCTAATATGCAGATTAGAAAAAGAGCTACCAAATGATGAAAAGAAAAAGATAGCGTTATTTTGCTCAGTAGATCNTAATAGNGTNATTTCAATGCATGATGCTGAGACAGTATATTCAATTCCTTTGCTGTTATATTCACAGGGAGTGGATAAAATTCTTCTCAAAAAATTAAACTTATTGAAAGTAAAATCTCCTAGATTGAATGATTGGAAAAGAGTGGTAGATGCAAAATTAAATCCCAAGAAGAAAGTCACTATTGCCGTGGTAGGTAAATATGTTGATCTAAAAGATTCCTACAAATCATTAAACGAAGCCCTTGATCATGCTGGAATTGTCAATCTTGCAAAAGTTGAAATTCACATGATAGATGCGGCAAAGATAACCAAAGCAAATGTAGCAAAAGCTTTAAAAGCNTATCAAGCTGTCCTTGTTCCAGGTGGGTTTGGNAGTAGGGGTATTGAAGGAATGATTNATGCGTGTCAATTTGCCAGGGAAAATAATCGACCATATTTTGGAATNTGTTTGGGAATGCAAATAGCGATCATTGAATTTTCTAGAAATGTNTTAAAACTNAAAAATGCCAATAGCACTGAATTTAATAGCAAGACTAAATATCCGGTTATTGGATTAGTAACAGAATGGAAGGATGCATCAGGNAAAATTGAACATAGAAATGAAAANTCTAATTTAGGAGGGACCATGCGATTGGGTGGGCAGAAGTGTTTAATTAAAAAATCTTCTCTGTCTCATAAGCTTTATAAAAAATTAACCATCACTGAAAGACATCGCCANAGATATGAGGTNAATCCAGAGTTTAAAAACAAATTAGTTGCAGGGGGAATGGACATTGTTGGCACATCTNTAGATGGGAACTTAGCAGAAATGATTGAAATNAAGAANCATCCTTGGTTTTTGGGTTGTCAATTTCATCCAGAATTTACATCTAACCCAAGAGATGGNCACCCAATATTTAATGATTTTATTGCTAAAGCTATTAAGATAAAAAGATGAGCATNTTAAAAATTAAAAANTTTACGATAGGAAACANTGAGCCAATGGTGCTTATGGGTGGAGTAAATGTTTTAGAGTCAGAATCAGTTGTAATGGCAGTCGCCGAACAATTCGCAAAAGTTACATCAAGTTTAAATATTAATTGGATTTTTAAGGGGTCCTTTGATAAAGCAAACCGAAGTTCTATTTCTTCTTTTAGNGGNCCAGGACTTGATGANGGCTTAAAAATGCTTGAAAAAGTAAAATCAGAGTTTGATGCNCCTGTTNTTACTGATATTCATGAGCCTTCTCAGGCAGATCCAGTTTCAAAAATTTGTGACNTTATTCAGATACCAGCATTTTTGTGCAGACAAACTGATTTGGTGATTGCCGCGGCCAAAACNAAGAAAATTATCCAATTCAAAAAACCTCAATTCCTTTCTGCNCCTGAGATGAAGAATGTCATCGAGAAGTGCAATCAGGCTGGCAATAATAATGTTACTCTTTGNGAGAGGGGTAACTCTTATGGATATAACAATTTAGTAGTTGATATGTTGAATTTCCAAATAATGAAAGATTTAGATGTCCCTGTAATATTTGACGCAACACACTCCTTGCAACTTCCTGGTGGTCTTGGCAATGCTGCTGGAGGCAGGAGAGAGTATCTTCTTCCTCTNGCTAAGGCAGGNCTTAGTCAAGGNATAGCNGGATTATTTATAGAAGCTCATCCTGAGCCTGATTTAGCAAAATGTGATGGCCCTTGTGCGATTTCCACTGANGAGATTGCAAATGTTTTATCCCAATTGTCCGAGCTAGATGATTTTATAAAAAACCAAGATANCAATATTTAATGTCAATAATTAACTCNATCCAGGCAATTCAAATCATAGACTCGCGAGGAANTCCAACTGTTTCCTGTAAGGTAATTTTAGATAATGGCATTTATGCAACTTCAATGGTGCCTAGCGGNGCATCTACTGGTTCTAGAGAGGCTTTAGAGTTAAGAGATGGCGATTCAACATATATGGGCAAGGGTGTAAGTAAAGCTGTATCAAATATTCACGAAATCATAGCCCCTGCATTGGTTGGTATGGATGTAACTAATCAACAAGATATTGATGAAAAAATGATTATTTTGGATGGAACTTCATCTAAATCAAAACTTGGTGCTAATGCTATTTTAGGTGTCTCATTAGCAGTCTTGGACGCTGGATCCAAAACATCTAATTTGCCTTTATATAAATATATAAATCGACTCTTTTTTGATATCACCGGTGAAAAACCAAAGATGCAAATACCAACTCCAATGTTAAATATTATTAATGGCGGTGAGCATGCTGATAATAATATTGATATACAGGAGTTTATGATTATGCCTTTTGGAGCTGATAATTTCTCACAGGCTATGCAGTGGGCAACAGAAATATACTCTGGTCTTAAGAATATTCTAAATGCAAAAGGTCTAAATACAAGTGTTGGAGATGAGGGAGGATTTGCTCCAAACCTTCAATCCAATCAAGAAGCAATTGAGCTTATAATTCAGGCTATTAGAAATAATAACTTGACTGAGGGCAAGGATGTCGGGATTGCTTTAGATTGTGCCGCTTCAGAATTTTATAATAACGACATTTATAACCTTCAAGGAGAATCTGTAAAGTTAAACTCCATTGAATTCACTAACTATCTTAAAGAGTTAACACGAAAATATCCTATATTTTCTATAGAGGATGGAATGGATGAGAGCGATTTTGAAGGATGGAAAAACCTTACCGAAGCTATAGGAAATAGCTGCCAATTAGTTGGAGACGACCTTTTTGTAACCAATGTAGTTGAGCTTCAAAGAGGAATTGATGATTCTCTAGCAAACTCCATTCTTATTAAATTTAATCAAATCGGAACTATTACAGAAACCATGAAAACTATTCATTTAGGTAACAAGCATGGATTTAAATCTATTATTTCTCATAGATCAGGAGAAACAGAAGATAGTACCATTGCAGATCTTTGTGTTGGCTTGGGAACAGGCCAAATTAAAACAGGTGCGCCCTGCAGATCTGACAGGGTGGCAAAATATAATAGATTACTTTGGATTGAAGCTGAGGAATCTGATCTGCCTTTTGCCAAAAATGTTATTGGTTAAATTTTTAAATATTCTAGTTTTTACTTTGATCATTGTAGCTTTATATAATCTTTTTTTTGGTCTTGATAGTAAAAGAAATTTTTTAGCTCTTCAGCATGAAAATAAAGAGTTGTTGTTAAAAAATAATACTCTTGCAAAAGAAAATAATCTTCTTGAGACAGGCATTCAAAGCAAACAAAAAAATGATGAACATGCAGAAAAGTTTGCTAGAGAAGAATTAAATTTAATCTATGAAGATGAACATTTTCTTAGATTTGAGGAGAAAAAACTTAATGAACCTAAGTGATAACATTGCAGTTATTATTCCAGCTGCAGGCACTAGCAGTAGGTTTGGCGGTTCAACGTCTAAGCAATTTTCTAGACTGGGAGACGAAACAGTTATTGAAAAATCTGTTAATTTATTTCTAGAAATACCAAGCATTAAAGAAGTTGTAATTGCTGTTAATCAAAATGAGAATTTAATTAAATCTCAATCTTTCTATCAAAACTCAAGAATTACAATTGTTTCAGGAGGGAACACTAGAAGTGAATCAGTTTTTAATGCCATGGCAGAGATTGATCAAAGCATTGAGATCGTGGTAATTCATGATGCTGCAAGACCTTGGTTAAAAAAAACTCATTTTCAAGATTTATTATCTCACCTTGCTAATGATCAATCTATTGAAGGAGTATTTCCTGTAATATCAGTAACTGATTCACTGCGAATGAAGCAGGGTGAAGATGTTATTCCTGTCGAACGAGAAAATTTTTTGCATGTGCAAACACCTCAAATTTTCTATTATGATTCTCTTAAATTAGCGCTTGATAAGTTACAGCAGGAAGGACTTCACATGAGTGATGAGTCCCAAGCGATGGAACATGCAGGATTTAAGCTTTTAGCAGCGCCTGGAGACAGGTCAAATATTAAAATTACATATATTGACGATTTAACACACCACATTGCAATAGATCATCGAATTGGAAGAGGTATAGATTTCCATCAATTTCAACCGGGGGATGGTTTTACTATTGGTAATGTTTTTATAGATTGCAAACTTTCAATTGTTGCTCATTCAGATGGAGATATCATATTACATGCCATATCTGATGCTTTGCTTGGCGCAGCAGGTTTAAGGGACATCGGGTATTACTTTCCTGACACTGATCCAAAAAATAAAAACTTGAGTAGTTTAAAGATTATTGAGAAGTCATTAGATTTATTAAAAGAAAGTGGCTTGCAGCCAAGGAATATTGATTTTGTTGTTGTGTGTGAACAGCCAAAAATTGGACCCTATGTAAATGATTTAAAAAAGTCCCTTTCAGCAATTTTAAATATTGAAGAAAGTTTCATTGGAGTCAAGGCAACGACTGCAGAAAAGATGGGAGTTATTGGTTCTGGCAATGGTATTGCAGTCTATGCTATTGCTTCCTTAAGTGATCTCAAATGAATATTTTGTTAACTAATGATGACGGCTATAAGGCATCTGGTATAAACCAATTATTTAAATCTTTAAGTACAGAACACAAAGTTTTTTTAATTGCACCTAGGGAAAATTGCAGCGGAATGAGTGCAGCAATAAGCTTACGCAAAGAAATTAAAGTCGAAGAAAGTTCAAAAAATATTTTTTCAGTTTCAGGTACTCCTGCAGATAGCTCATATCTTGGTTTATTGTCAGTAATTCATGAGCCGATCGACATGATTGTTTCAGGAATTAATTTAGGAGCAAATTTAGGAGAAGATATTTTTTACTCAGGCACTGTTGGCGCAGCAATTGCAGGTCGAAGACTAAATTGTGTTCCTGTTGCTTTTTCTGTATCAGCTTACAACCCCAAAAATTTAAGGTATATTGCAGAGCAATCATTGCTGATTACCAATCAGGTGTCTAAACTCCCACCAGATAAAAATTTACTTGTGAATGTAAACTTTCCTGATTTGCCATCCTCAAAAATTAAAGGAGCTCGAATCACTTCTTTAGGAAAAAGAGGGGCACCAGATACTCCAGATCTAATTCGCACCGAAGATTCTGTCAAATTTTATAGTTTTGGTCCGTCAGGGAAACTTTTACCCAATCAGGTAGATACTGATATTCAAGCAATTGAAGATAATTTTATTTCTATATCGATTTTGGATTATAACCTTAGTGTAGATGCTAGCAATTGGAATTATTATAGAGAGGTTTTTGGTTGTGAGTAGTTCAGGCTTTACTTTTACAAGAGTGAAAGATCAAATGATTCAAGAATTACTTGATATGGGGATAAAAGATTTTCGAGTTCTTGACTCATTAAGTCAGGTTCCAAGACATATTTTTTTGGATCAAGCTTTGTGGAGTCGAGCATATGAAAATAGAGCATTAACAATAGGTTATAAACAGACAATTTCTCAACCATATATTGTTGCTCGAATGACTGAACACTTGCTTGCCCACACTAGTCGAAGGGGCAAAGTTTTAAACAAAGTTCTTGAGATTGGTTCTGGATGTGGGTATCAATCTGCTGTTTTATCTCATTTTGCAAATGAAGTCTTTGCTATTGAAAGAATCAAGCCTTTGGCTGAAAAGTCTAGAGAGAATCTTAGAGAGTTAAAAATAAGAAATGTTATGGTAAAGCATGCTGATGGCTTTGATGGTTGGGAGGAAGATAATAAATTTGATGGAATAATATGTGCTGCTGCTCCAAGACAATATCCAGAAGAGTTGGTTGAGTTACTTGTGGTAGGAGGTAAATTGGTCATTCCAGCTGGTATTGAGGGCCAACAAAGACTTTACGTTATTACAAGAAAAAGTAAAACAGAACATGAAGAATCTATTCATGAAGAGGTTGCGTTTGTCCCAATGCTTCCTGGCATATCAAATGGAGAAATATAATTGAATGATCAAGTAAAATATTCTCTTGCTGGTTTTTGTATGGGAGTTGCTGAATTAATACCAGGTATTTCAGGCTCAACTGTTGCGGTAATTTTTAAAATCTATCCAAATCTCATGTCAATCTTAAGTCAACTTAGGCTAAAGAATTTTTCTTTAAATTTTGCTTTGACTTCTCAGATATTTCAGTTTCGTGTCTCGCTACCGCTCATACTTTCAATGTTTGCAGCAATCCTTTTATGCTCGAATTTAATTACATTCTTAATAAATAATTATGAAAAGTTATTTCTATCTTTATTGGGTTGGCTAATGATGCTTTTATCAATTTATGTTGCAGATTTTTTTAGAGATTCATTTAAAAAATTCAATTTACTTATTTTTTTAATTTTAGGTCTTTTGATTGGGTATATTTTACAAGAATTAAATATTGGTTCGGGAGTAGTTACGCCATTATATTTATTTATTAGCGGATTAATTGCATTTACATTTTTTTTAATCCCAGGTATTTCAGGAAGTGCCATCTTAGTTGTTTTAGGGATTTACAGTCCTGTAATTCAAGCCATAGCAGATTTCAATTTTTTATTTTTATTCCCATTTGCATTGGGCTGCTTAATTTCACTTTTAATTCTTCCCAAGATAGTTGTATCACTTTATGCAGAATATGAACAAAACTTGATATATATTTTTTCTGGCCTAATTTTTTCTTCTGGTTATTTTTTGCTGTGATTAAAAATTTTAAGAATTACCTAATATTTTTTATTTTTGTTATTTCAAGTTGCTCATCACTGAATACTTTTAAAGAAACTTATCAAAAATTTTTACCAAATTCTCAAACTTCATTTTATGTTGTTCAGCCTGGCGATTCTCTTTGGTCAATAGCATTAAAATTAAATATTGATCAAAAAGCTTTAATTACAATAAATAATCTCAGCAAACCGTATGTAATTTATCCAAACCAAAAATTACTAATAAGGGGAGTTAAGAATTTAGATTTTTCTTTAGAAAGAGATTCGTCACTACGATGGCATCATCCTTTAAATAAAGATTTTCAACCCTCAAATATAGATGATGGATGGATAGTTTTTAAGCAACCTAAAGGCACCCCAATTTTTTCAGTTGATAGTGGCAAAGTAGAGGTTGCGGGTCCAGATATACCTGGCTATGGAAACCTAGTAATGATTTCTCACCCGAATAATTATTTAAGTTTGTATGCCCACTGTGACCAAATATTAGTAAAGCAAGGTGATGAAATTGGAAGAGGGTCAATGGTTGCTCAACTTGGAAGCTCTGAATCACCATTCCCTTTATTAAAGTTTCAGCTCAGAAAAGATGGCAAACCTGTGAAATCAGAAAAAATAAATTTTGTTTTCTAGTCTGACTCAGATTCTAACTTTTTAAAGTTACAAGACATTTTTGCAATAACTTCACCTTCAACTTTTAAAGATAATGGAATAGCCCTTCCTTCCATGTTTCCGGCGACAACACATTTTTGTATGCTTTCTTGCACAATAGATCTGACAGTCTCCGTCAGCTCTTGAACAGTAAGATCTGCAACTTTTCTATCGTCTTGATCAGTGTTTGCAAAAACAGTTTGAGTAAGTAATAGAAGTATAAGAATAATCTTCATAATAATTTGTAACAGTCCTAACCCCGTCAGAAACGACGGGGTTAATCATCATATCCTAGTTAAATTTGTATGTTAAATTTAATTGAAAGTTATTTGCAGGTAAATCAATTTGATTTGAGAAATCATTAAAATGATTATTGGTAAAATCATATCTGTTTTCTGATCCCAAAGAGATTCTAAAATTACTTTCTTTATATCTTCTTACAAATGTAGATTCAGTTTCTTCTTCGTCTGTATCTCTGTTCATAAAATAGACTAGTGCACCAACAGCAATAAGTGCTGCTGCACCACCACCACCACCGCCGTAGCCGCCACCGCCGCCACTGCTGCTTCCACTTGAACTGTCACCACCAGTTCCACCATGATATGAAGCATAGGATAGAGGTGAAACTAATAGACACAAAACTAATGCAAAATTCTTCATCATTTTCTCCATTTTTTGATTTAATTAACTTATCTGGGCGTCCATTGTTTGTAAGGTTTAATCGTGTCCAATTAGACCAAGACAATAGCAAAACAGCATTTGGAAGGGCGTCTATTGTATGTAAGATTAAATCGTGTCC
>PAOP01000015.1 GCA_002708525.1 Candidatus Pelagibacter sp. | reverse complement strand
CCCTGGTGTAGCTGGTGCGCACAAATGCCTGAAAAGCATTGGGACCTGATTCGATTTCAGGGGGTTCCACCTTTAATTAATACATCTTTAAGACTTGCAATAAATATTAAAATCTAATACCTATCCGCTAGCTAATTTATTAGCTAAATTTAATACAAAAAAGAAAGAGTAAAAATAAGTATGAGTACACTAAAAGGAAAAGTAAAGTGGTATAATGGGAAAAAAGGATACGGCTTTATAGAGAGAGAAGACGGAGAAAAGGACTGTTTTGTTCACGCTAGCGCAGTAAGAGAAGCAGGTCTTCGTTTTTTAAATGAAAACGACGCTATTGAATTTGAAATTCAAGATGGTGATAAAGGACCAAGCGCAGTAAATTTAAAGAAAACAGCTTAAATTTATTTCATAATATTTGCATAGGAGTAAAACAAGCATTTGTTCGTATTTATTTCTATGCAAATATAGATTGCATTTTTATTTTAAAATGCTACTACAATCCAGATGATTAAAAAAATTAGCACTTCTAGAAATACTCACAGACATCATATCCATGCTGGCTGCACGCTAGCTATATAATTATTTTAAAATTTAAATTTATCAACAATTAGTATAAAACAATAATAAGCCCTGGTGGTGAAATGGTTATCACGAAAGTTTGTGGAACTTTAGTTTTTGGTTCGATCCCAAGCCAGGGTACCAAAAAATGAATAAAGAAAATAAATTAATTCCTGGATTACCTTCAGGATTTGAAGATCGTTGGGATAAAAAACTTATTCTCAAAAAAAAGCTTTTAAAGGCTATTGAGAGAAATTTTATAAAGTTTGGAGCTGAGGCTCTAGAAACCCCTTCGTTTGAAATAACAGAAAATATAGGATCTTTCTTGGCAGAAGATGAATCAAATCTTATGTCTGATGTATTTTCATTTCAAGATGGAGAAAAAAATATTACTCTTCGATACGATTTGTCTAGTCCTCTAGCAAGGTTTGTTGCTCAAAATAATCAAGAACTACCATCAATTTATAAAAGATACGCTATTCAAAATGTTTTTCGAAACGAGAAAGCTGGAAATGGAAGATATAGAGAATTTATGCAAGCAGATTTTGACATTGTAGGAAATGTTAATCCAGCTCAAGCCAATGCGGAACTTTGCAATCTTATAGCTACTACATTAAAAGATTGTGGTTTAAATAAAGATCAATTTTCGATCAATATAAGCAATAGAAAGATAGTCCAAGGATTGCTTGATGATTTAAAAATATCAGAAAAAAAGCAAGNAAAAGTAATAAGAGCAATAGATAAACTTGATAAGCCTGGATTTGGCTTGAAAGGAGTTGAAGACTTATTAAAAAAAGAGAGAAAAGATGTAAGTGGAGCTATAACTCAAGGTGCTAATTTGGATAATGATCAAGTAATTCAAATTTTAAATTTTTTAAAGATTACAGATATCAAAACTTTAAAAGAAAATTTGAAAAACCCTTTGTCACAAGAAGGAATTAAAGAACTAGAAGATATTTTCGAAGTGCTAGGCTATGGTTCAAACTTAAGTCAAGTAAAGTGTAATTTTTCAATAGTTAGAGGTTTGGCTTATTATTCAGATTTTATTGTAGAAACTAATTTAAATTTTAAAGTGACAAATAATAAAGGAAAAGAAGTGGATATTGGAAGTATTTGCTCNGGAGGAGCTTATGCAAAACTTATATCAAGATTCAAAGGTGTAGATATTCCAGGCACTGGTATAAGTTTTGGCGTAGATAGACTTTTATTTGCATTAATGCAATTAGNTCAAATCGAACTGGATGAGCAAAAACCTGTCTTAGTTTGCGTTATGGATCAAAAATATTTAAAAAATTATTATGAAATATTAGATCTGTTACGAGAAAATAACATTAATGCAGAANTATTTTTAGATACTAAAAAAAATCTGGGAAAACAATTAACTCTAGCTAATAAACGTNGATTACCTGTTGCTATTATTTGTGGAGAGAATGAATTTAGAGAAAACACTATTACAATAAAAAATCTTAAAGGCGTNAAGGGAGAAAATAATAAAACAATTCAAAAGGAAAACATAATAAATGAAGTCTCAAAACTTATCAGAAAAAATTCTTAGATCTGTAAAATCAAAAGGCTTTAATTATATTGAATTACCTTCAGTGATAGAAGCTAATCATATCGTTCAAAGATCAGGTGAAAATTTCAGAAAGTTTATATTTTCTTTTGTTGATCAAAATGGAAGTGAACTTTGTCTGAGACCAGACTTAACAATAGTTTCGTGTCTAAGATATCTAGAAAATAATCTTAAGGGAAAAGAAAAAATATTTTATAGTGGCCAGGCTTATAGAAAATCTCACAATAAAAAAGATTCAATNATTAGAAACCAAATTGGATTTGAAATAATTGGATCAAAAGATGAAAAAAAAGATGATAAAGAAATAATAAATACATCAATAAAATCTCTAAAAAATATTAAATATTCATCAGGTACGTTGACAATAGGAAATATTGAAATTTTTAATTTATTTATTTCTAAATTGGACATACCNANACGTTGGAAGTTAAGGTTATCTAGACATTTCTGGAGAGAAAAATATTTTAATGATCTTTTAAAAAGATTAGAAACAAATTCCGACGTTGATCCTACAATTGTTGAAATTGATAAAAAACGATACATNAAAATGCTNAAAGAAGATCTTACAAAAGTAGTAGCAGGTAGGTCTATAAATGAAATACTAAATAGGTTTGATAATAAGATTAAAGATCCAAGAAGAACCAGAAAAGGCAAAAATGTTTCTAAAATTATTAAAGAATTTTTAAATATAAGATGTCCAATGAACAAAGCNGCATATGAATTAAANAAATTTTTTAATAAAAATAAAATTAATCTTGCAGTAGATCAAAGATACTTTCCTACAACAAACAATAAAATCTCTAAANTAAATATAACTTTTTCAACATCNTTTGGAAGACAACTCGAATATTATACAGGGATGGTTTTTAAAATTGATATTAAAACCAATTCTAAAGTTATAAACATAATTAATGGCGGACGGTATGACAAGTTAATTTCTGATCTAGGATCAAAAAAACAAATAGCTGCNGTTGGAGCTGCTTTAAATCTTAATTGCTAATGAAAAAAAATATAATAAATATTGGAATTCCAAGCAAAGGTAGGCTTAGAAAAGATATNTTAAATATTTTCAAAAAAAATAAATTAAATTTGATCTCAGAGAGAGGAGANAGAGATTTAATTGGATCGATTAAACAAATAAAGAATATTAAAATTTTATATCTACATGCAAGAGAAATAGTTCAGAGACTTGGCGATGGATCATTAGATATTGGTTTTTCTGGATATGATTTGTTGAAAGAAAGTGAAGTAAATATTCAAAATAAAATTAATGTTATTAGAAGTTATAATTTTGGCAAAGCTACATTAGTTATAGCTATACCAGATATATGGATAGATGTTCAAACAGTAGCTGATTTGGAGGAAATTGCGTTTGAGTTTAAAGACAAAAAAAGGAAAAGATTAAGAGTAGCAACAAAATACCCAAATTTAACTAGAGAATTTTTATTCTCTAAAGGAGTTACTCAATTCAAGCTCATAAATAGCCTAGGTGCAACTGAGGCTTATCCTTTTACAGGTTCATCTGAGATTATATCAGATATNAGTTCTACNGGAGCAACCTTNNANGCTAATAATTTAAGAGTNTTAAAAGATGGNGAAATANTAAAATCNGAAGCNTGTNTGATGTTATCTAANTTATCNTNAAATAAATTTAGNATAAAAAAAATAATTAAGTTNATATCTANGAATTAAACACCTTTGATTTANGAANAAACGTGTATATCTTAATAATATGGATTTGATTCTGTTAATTGTTTTAATTTTGTTACTTGGTGCAACTTTAGCCATTTTATATCTAAATTTCAGATCAAAACCTAAAGATGAAAATGAAAATAAAGATGCTGAAGAAATAGCTAATTTAAAAACTGAAATAATTACATTAAAAGATACATTAAACAATACTATTAATACTTCATTAGGCTCAATGTCTACTTCATTTAATAACCTTTCTACTGGAGTGACAAAAGATATGACAGAAGCGTTGACAAAAGTAGACGAAAAAGTTGGAAACTTTAACCAGCAAGTACAATTATTAAATCAAAGCCAAGAGGGAATTAGTAAAATTTTAGCTGGTGTTAAAAAATATGGAACACTTGCAGAATTTAGTTTGGATGCTTTAATTAAAGACTTGTTACCAGCTTCTCAATTTATGACTAATGTAAAAATGAAAGAAGAAACAAGTGAAAACGTAGAATTTGCAATTAAACTTCAAGGAGATGTTTTAGTTCCAGTTGATTCTCATTTTCCAGTTGAAAAATTTAAAGCAATCACTGATGGCTACGACGCAGATGATAAAAGAGCTGTTGCAGATGCCAGGACAAAATTAGCTACTGCATTTAAAACTAAGGCTAAAAGTGTAAATGAAAAATATATAGTCCCACCAAAAACAACTGATTTTGCAATTGTTTATGCTCCTACTGAAAGTTTATATAAAGAACTTACTGAATATCAAGACCCCAGTACCAAAGAATTATTAACTCAAGAATTAATGAAAAAATATAAAGTCGTAATTTGTGGCCCTAATACACTATCTGCTTACTTACAGTCTTTACATATGGGGTTTCAATCACTTAAAGTTCAAAAAGGAGCTACTGAGATTTACAATCATTTAAAAACAATTAGCACAAGGTTTTCAAGGCATTTTGATAATATAATAGTCTTAAATAAAAAACTAGAAGAAGCGATGGCTGTAGTTAATAAATTTGGTATGGATGCAAGATCTATAACAAGGACTTTAGAAAATATTAAAGACCCTGAACAATTAGAAAAATCAATAAAAACAGAAAATGTAGAAAAACTTCAAGACATACCCAGACAAGCTAAAAAATAAATTTTCTTTAAATAAAAATTCCCATATAAGTAATTAAATGAAGTGGAACAATAAATTTTATTATCCTAAATCATCAAGATCAATTGAGGATGGTTATAGAAAATATTCTTTTGGAGATGAGAAACTTCCAAGTGTAACAACTATTTTAAGTGCTACTAAGTCTGAGGAGGAAAAAGCAGCATTAGCAAACTGGAAAGAGAGAGTAGGGTTTAAAGAAGCAAATAGAATTAAAACAGAAGCGTCATCTAGAGGAACATCAATGCATAATTATATAGAAGATTATTTAAGAGGAAGAATAAAAGAGAGTTTTTTTGAAAGCAATGAACAATATAAAAATATGGCTAAAGAAATAATTGAAAGAGGCATTAATGGAAAATTAGAAGAAATTTATGGGATGGAAGAAACTCTCTATTATCCAGAGCAATATGCTGGAACAGCTGATTTAATAGGTATTTATAATGGTAATGATGTAATAATTGATTTTAAACAAGCTAATAAACCAAAAAAGTCTGAGTATATTCAGGATTATTTTTTACAACTTGGTGCATATACTTTAGCACACGATGAGGTACACGGTACTAAAATGAATGCGGGAATAATCCTATTATGTACAAAGGATATATTATTTCAAGAATTTAAAATTGAGGGCGCTGAACTTGCAATGTATCAGAATTTATTTTTAGGTAGAGTTAAAAAGTTTTATGATATGAATAATATAGCTTGACTTTAATTAACCTATACATAAAACAGGTATTATTAACTAGAAGCTACTTGTTTAGATGCAAATGGTTAAGTACCCACTTTAACTTTTCAAAAACCCATCAAACAGTAACTAATTTGAGGATAAAATTATGAATTTAGCAATTTGGGATATAGAGAGTTCAAGCGCTTCAACTGACTTTGGAAGTATCATAGAAATAGGAGGTATCCTAGTAGATGAAAATTTTGTAGAAAAAGATAGATTTAACTTTAGATGTAGATTGCCTGAGGGAGAAATTTTCCAAGCAATGGCACTTATAGTTAACAAAACTTCAATAAAACAATTAACACAGGCAAATTTAAGTCATTATCAAATGTTGGCTGAAGTTGAAAAGATATTTAAAAAATGGAGTCCAGCAATTTTTTTAGGGTGGTCAAATATTGGCTTTGATGATGAAATGATAAGAAAAGAATTCTTCAAAGGTATAAGGTATCCATATTTAACTAATGCGTCACCAAATAAAAGACACGATGGTATTAATATTGCGCGGGCAGCATATGCTGTTGATCCTTCGATTCTTGAAGTAGAAATAAATGAAAAAAATAATGCTGTATTTAAACTTGAATCACTCGCAAGAATGCAAGGAATTGATTCTACCGATGCACATTCTGCATTAGCAGATGCAGAGATGACAGCAAAAGTTTTAAATATTGTTAAAAGTAAACAACCAGAAACCTGGGATTCTTTTTTCAAAACTGCAAACAAATCAGATACTGAAACTATTATAAAAAAAGGAGAAATATTTACTTTGAATGAATATTATTACGGTAAAAGTAGATTACATTTAGTTTCCCCACTTCATCAAAATTTTTGTATGCATCCAATTTATACAGGTTGGTATTATTCTTTTGATTTAAGAACTGATATTGTGCCATTATTAAATCTTTCAATTAATCAGCTTAAAGTTGAAATGAAAAAATCTCCTAAGTTTTTGAGAACTATTAGATCAAATAAAGCACCAATAATTTTAGATGCAAAATATGGAATGAATACTGAACCATATAATACAATGGATCCAGATATAATTAAAACAAGAGCTGAAATAGTTAAAAGTAATGAAAAATTTTCACAAAATATTTTACATGCTTTAAGAGAAGTTGCTGAGGAAAAAGAACAGTCTAAATCCCAAGAGGATATCTACGCTGAGGAAAGCATTTATACAAAATTTATATCTAATAAAGATACTTCATTATTTCCAGCTTGGCATGCCGCTTCATTTAAAGATAAACTTAAGTTATTAGATAAATTTGAAGATGATAGACTGATTGGATTTGGTAAAAAAATAATTTATCAAGAAGCTCCAGAGGTGCTTCCAACTTCAATGTTTAAATCTATAAAGAGAGAGATAGCTAAAAGAATTTTAAGTGAAAGAAAAGAAAAATGGTGGACTATCCCAACATTGTATAATGAAATTGATACTTTAAGAGAAAAATATACAAATGAAAACGACAATGAAAAATTGTCGCTACTTGATGAATTTAACGATTATGCAATGCTTATTCAAAAAAAATATGAAAATATTTAAAATTAATAAAAAGTAAGAAGCTTTTTGTTATTGAATAAAATTTATTTCTTTATATAAAAAAACATATGGCAACATTAAAAGTCACCGATGAAAATTTCGAAACCGATGTGTTAAAATCTGATAAACCAATAGTAGTTGATTTTTGGGCTGAATGGTGCGGACCATGTAAAATGGTTGGACCAATTTTAGAGGAAATTTCAGATGAGATGTCAAACGAAGTATCTATCGCTAAACACAATATTGATGAGGAGCCAAACACTCCAACAAAATACGGTGTAAGAGGTATACCAACAATGTTATTATTTAAAGATGGAGAGTTAAAATCAACTAAAGTTGGAGCAACTCCTAAAAGTGATATCGTTAGTTGGATTAAAGAAAACCTTTAATTTAAATTTAATACTTCTCCAATTAAGTAAAGTGATCCAGATATAAGTATTATTGCATTTTCATTTTTTGAGTTTGATATGATTGCATCTTCAATACTGTCAGAGAGTTTTAATTTGAAGTTCAGATCAAAAATCTTTTTTTTAAATTCTTCTTTTGATATTGCTCCATTTTCTTTTGGTATATCAATTAAAGTAACAGAGTGAACTATATCTACAAAAGATTTCATGAATTCTATATGATCTTTATCTTTCATCATACCAATAATGAGATTAATTTTTTGATTTTCATTTTTAATCCAATTTGCAATTACATAACTACTTGATACGTTATGACCTCCATCAATTATTAATCTATTATTAGCAACAATATCTTTTAATTTTCCAGATTTTAATTCCTGCAACCTACCTTTAAGTGAAATATTTTGAATGCCTTTTTTTATATCTTTATCTTTAACTTTAAAAATTTTTCTAGATGCGGCAATTGAAGTACTAATATTATACAGTTGATGATCACCTAAAATATTAGGTTCAGGTAATATTAATTCCCCAAACTCATCATGATATTGAATAAAATTATTTTCTGATCTTGAAATGTTAAAATCTTTTCCAAAGTAATATTTATCAGACAAATTTTGATTTAAAGATATTTCAATTTTTTGTCTTATTTGTTCGTTAACTTGTTTATTAATAAATATTTTTGAATTTAAAAGTTTAGCAGTTTTTTCGTGTATAACTCCATCAATAGTTTTATTTTCTAACCAATGAAAGTGATCATTATGAATAACTCCTAATAATGTCATTAAGTTATTTTTAAAAACATTTGTACTATCGTATTGATGAAATAAACCAGCCTCAATTATATTTATATTATCCTTAAAGTTTTCTGCATATTTTAAAAAGGCGCATGTAAGTATTTCAAAAACAGTTGCGTTATCGTCTCCTAAAATTTTTTCTGTATCTTCCAGTAATTCAATTAAATTTTCTTCACTAATTTCACTATCATTAAATATAAACCTTTCCGTATAAGATTGAAGATGAGGGGAGGTATACATGTTACATTTATATCCAGCCTGATTTAAAATAGATTTTAAGCTATAGCACATACTAGCTTTTGCATTAGTACCAACAACTGAAACAATATTTCTAAGTTTATCCTGAGGGTTTCCCAGTTTATGTAAAAGTCTGAAAGTTCGACCTAAAGATAGATCTAATTTCTTTTTATGATGCTTCTCTAGTTTCGATATTAAGTTCTGAAGTTTCATTTGAATCATGAGAACTTACCTCAGAATCTCTCTTTAGCAATATTGATAAAATAGCACTTAACTCTTTTTTAATGTCCTTTCTTTCAATAACTCTATCTATAAATCCATGTTTTTCTAAGAATTCGGCAGTCTGAAAGTCATGTGGAAGTTCTTCTTTTACTGTTGCTTGAACAACTCGTTTTCCTGCAAAAGCTATTAGCGCACCCTTTTCTGAATAGTGGATATCACCTAACATAGAAAAGGAAGCAGTTATTCCGCCGGCAGTCGGATCTGTAAACAAGACTATATAAGGCAAGTGATTTTTTTTAAGCTCGTTGATAGCCAAAGTAGTTTTTGTCATTCCAGAAAGTGCTATCATTGATTCAAACATTCGCATTCCACCACCTGCAGCTTGCATAAAAAAGGGAGTTTGATTATCAATAGAATATTGTACTGCATATACGATTGCTTCCACTTCACTTGCTCCAAAACTACCACCAATAAAATTAAAATTAACTGCAGCAGTTGTTATTTTAATTCCATTGACATAGCCAGTCGCCACCATTACAGCAGAACTTTGATTTGTCTTATCTCTAGCTTCTTTAAGTCTTTGTGTGTACGGTTTTGTGTCTACCCAATTCAGAGGGTCGTCTGCGATTATAGGAGTCTTCAGTATTTCATAATTATTTTTTCCAAATAAAATATCAAATCTTTTTCTTGGTTCAATTCTGTGATGCTTATTGCAATTCGGACAAACCCATAAATTATCTTCTAATTCCTGTTTTAGCATTGGTCCTTGACAACAACTTGTCCAATCTGAATTTGCTATTTCTTCTTTAGTAGGAAATTTTTTTTTGATATTTTTCTTTATCTTATCTCCAAATTTTTTAATTTTAGTTAACCAATTCATATTATTTTTTTTTTAAGTTTTCTTACTAAGTTACTTACATTTGTGACAGGATTTTGTCTATTTTTAATACTCCTTGTAATTTCTTTACAAATTGCACTACCTACCACTAATCCATCTGCTGATTTTAAACTTTTTATAGTTTTCTCTGTTATACCAAATCCTATGACCACATCTTTATTTGGGCTAATTTTTTTTATTATACTATAGTTCTTTAATATTTCTTTAGGTGATACTTTTAATTTTCCACCTGTTGTACTTAACATTGAAATAAAATAATTCATTGGATGAGAGTCTTGTATAATTTTTTTAAGTCTTTTTTTGGTTGTTGTTGGTGATAAAAGCTGAATAAAATATATTGATTTATTTTTACATTTATTTGCAAAATNTCTATTTTCTGGCCANGGNAGGTCTACAACAATTAATCCATTTACACCTGAGGCTTTACATTTGTTTAAAAATTTNTTTTCTCCATATTGATAAATCATATTNAAGTAACCCATTAATATAATTGGTTTATTATNATTTGATTTTTTAAAATCTTTAACGATTTTGAAGATATCATTAATCTTAATNCCNTTTTTGATTGCTCTATATGCACTAGTTTGAATTTGACTCCCATCTGCAACNGGGGTGTTGTGTGGTATACCTATTTCTAAAATGTCTACACTTTTTGAGATTGATTTTAAAATATTTAAAGATTGTTTTTTTGAACTATCACCAGCAACAGTNTAAGTTAANAAAGCTGGTCTATTTTCTTTTTTTGCTTTTTTAAATGCAGTGCTAATTGGATTTAACATATTTCTTTCCCAATCTTTTCTCTAAAATTCCCCGATCCTTGTAAGCATCACCGCAACTGTTAACAACTACGATTGTTTCTTTNTTCAACTTTTTAGACTCAGCTATTGCAACTGAGAAGGCGTGACTTGGCTCGAGTGAAGGTCTTAATTTTTCAAATTTTGTTACAAGTTTGTATGCATTTAATGCCTCTTCATCACTCGCAGCTGTGTATCTTGCTCTTTTTGTATCTTTTAAAAAACAATGAAGTGGAGAAATCCCAGGGTAATCAAGTCCAGCTGAAATTGATTCAGTTTCTTCAATTTGTCCATCTGAATTTTGATTAACATATTGTGCTGCACCATGAAGAATTCCAATTTTTGANCCATANGTCAAAGGTGCTGCATGCTTTTTACTTTTTGAAGGTCCGCCAGCTTCTACACCAATAAACTCACACTGCTTTTTATCATAATCCATAAATTCATTCCAAAATCCAAAACTTGAACTTCCTCCACCAACACAATTATAAAGTTTTAGTTTTTTGGGAATTGATCCAAACTCATTTATTAATTGAACTTTAAGTTCNCTTGAAATTTGACTTGTGCTCCAACCGCAAATACGAACAAAAACAGCNGGACCTACTGTGCTACCTACGCACATTGCAGTTGTGTCACAATTAGCAACCCAGAAACGCATACANTCTGAAACAGCATCTACAAGCGTTTGACTTCCTGAATAAACAGGAATTACTTCTGCTCCATTTCTTTTCATTGCTTTAACATTTGGTTGTTGCCTTNCTATATCTTTGGCACCCATAAAAATTTTACATTTAAGTCCAAACTTTTTTGCAGCCATACTTAACATTTTACCTGCATACCCTGCACCTGTATCCCCACATATAATTTTTTTACCAGAACGTTTGGCTAGCAAACAATGCACGGTTGCATTATAGATCTTGTGAGCNCCNCCGTTTGCATCNGATACAACTTTNGAATAAATTTGAGCTCCCCCAACATGTTTTGTTAGATTTTCTAATTTTATAAATCGAGTAGGAGAACCAATCCAATTTTTGAAATATTTATCTCTTTCAGCAATAAATTTTTTATTATCTTTNAGTTTATTAAANAGAATTTCTAAGTCCTCGATTGGTTTTTTTAATGTTTCAGGAACAAAATTTCCTCCAAATTTGCCTCCCCAAAATCCGAGTTTATTACCTTGATCTATTACTGGAATTCCCTTTTTAAGTTTCATATTTTCCAAATAAATTTAACAATTTATCAATTTTATAAATATCTTTTTTTCCATTTTCATATTCTAATGCTCCACTGAGATCAATTATGAANNCTTTATTTCTAAAANTAGGAATATCATCTATTTGGATATTTCCTGCAATCATTTTATTTAATTTATCAGGCACTTTATCTAGTAGACTATGATCAAAACTTTCAGATTTATGGTAACCTTTTGAGTCAAAAAGAATTATATCTGAGATATCTGAATAATCTTTAAATCTAATAACATCATCTTTGATAGAAACAGTTATAGCAGTGATTATTTTTATTTTATGTTTTAATTTAATTTCTCTTGTTCTTTCAGGTCCCACATCATACAGTTGATAATAGTCAAAATTTAAATCTTTTATCTTTTCTAAAATTTCATCTTTTGGGTCTACAAGCACAGATACAAAGTTTACTTGTTTTTTATCACAATTGACTAAATCTTTTAATTTTTCAAATTTAACAAATCTACTACTTTTTTCATAATTTGTTATGAAGCCAATAAATTTTGGTGGATGAGGATGACTTAAGATATAGTTTAAAGTTTTAGGATCTGAGACCCCACAAATTTTTAANCCTTTTGTCATTGATTTAAGTGATCAATTAATGTTTGGATATTTTTTTTAATGTTACCTTTAGTTATAGGCCGTCCTATAACAAGCCAGTCGCTACCATTTTTATAAGCTTGTTTAGGAGTTAAAACTCTTTTTTGATCATTTGATTTAGAACTAAATCTTATTCCAGGCGTTATAATTTCTTTTTTAAATACTTTTTTTACTATTTCAACTTCTTGTGCACTACATACAATAGCATCCAACTTTGCTTTACTTGCAAGCTTTGCTTGATGTTTTACCAAATTTTTAACTTTTTTATCAAAGCCAATTTCTTTTAAGGATTTATTATCAAGTGATGTTAATATCGTTACACCTACTAATTTAGTTCTTCCTGAAACTTTTTTAGCTTCCTTTAATGCCTCGAGTCCTGAACTTATATGAATTGTAATATAATTGAATCTTAAATCATTAATGGCTTTAATTGCTGATACACAAGTATTAGGTATATCTAAGAATTTATAATCTCCAAAGGTAAGCTTATTTTTTAATTTATATACAAAGTCTCTACCATTTTTTGAATTTAAAAATTCTAAACCAAATTTATAACCAATTTTTAATTTTTTAGTTTGAGATAACTTTATAATTTTTTTTACTTTATGAACATCTTTAGTGTCACAAGCTATAAAAATTTTATTATTCTTCATTAATTTTATTAGACCATTCTTTTGATATCTTTATTAATAATTTTTTTTTTTCAGGTACATTAATTTTTTCGTCAGTTTTTGGATTCCTTGATATTCTAGCTTTTTGTAATTTTGGCTCAATTGTAAGTATATCTCTTAATTCAATTCTCTCACCTCTTTTCAAGGCACTTTTTATTTCCAACAGAATTATATTGACTAGTTTAGTCAGATCTTTGTTCAAAAAATTGGGATAGTTATTTGAGAGCTGTTTAATTATGTTTGACTTTGAGATAGACAATTTTAAAGTTTTCTACTCTTCTTTCTTTTTTTTATCATCCAGCTTTTCTGAAAGTGAAGAAAAAGGTAAATTTTTTCCACTTAGAGGGCTGCTAAATTTTGATACAGCTTCTTTATTTTGAAGCTCTTCAAGTAATTTTATACTTAAAGAAACTTTTCTTTTTTCAAATATCAGTTCTGAAATTGCACAATCTATTCTTTCACCACCAGTAAATCTAGAAGGTCTAGCATCACCTGCACTTACTGCAATTGCAGATTTTTTAATTAAAAATTCTAAATCACATCCTTCAGGCTTAACCATTAGTCCTTTATTGTCAGTTGAATTTATTTTTACTGTAATTGTATCATTAACCTTTTTATCTTTAAAGAAATCAAAAGGATCTTTTTCTAGTTGTTTTAATCCGACTCTTACTTTTTGCTCTTCTTTCTTAATCTCTAAAATTTTGACTTTAATATTTTCACCTTTTTTATATTTTTTAAGTTCTTCCTCACCTTTACCAGAATACGTTAAATCATTAGAGTGTAAAAAACCATCAATATCAAAATCTCCTAAATTTACGTAAATTGCATATTCATTTATACTTGTAATTACTCCATCTACATCAGATCCAACTGGGTATTTTTTTTCCAAACTATCAAATGGATTTTCTGTGGTAAGCCTGTATGATATTGCGACTCTCCTTTTATCTTTATCAATATCTGTTATTACACACTCAATTTGGTCTCCTACTTTGAAAAGTTTTTTTGGAGATATATTTTTTTTTGTCCAACTAATCTCACTACTGTGAAGTAGTGTGCTTAAACCTGGTTCGAGTTCACAAAAGCATCCATAGTCAGTAATTTTTACAACCTTAACTTTATATTTTTCATTAATCTTATAGTTTGAAATGTGTTCGAATGGATCTGGTGAAAGTTGTTTGATTGAACAGCCTATTTGTAGTTTTTCTTGATCTATTGAAATAACTTTCAAATCATGTTTTTCTCCAATATTAAATATCTCATCTGGATGATTTACTCTTGAATAAGAAATTTCTTGAAGATGAACTAATACATCTATCTCGTTGTTTACCTCAAAAAAACATCCAAATGAGGAGTATCCTTTTACCACAGCATCTTTAATAACATCTCCAACTTTGAATTTTTCTACAATTTTAGCTTTATCTTCTTTTTTAATCGACGAAACTATTTGTCTTCTAGATACGCATGCATTTCCTCTTATTTTATCTAGTTTAATAATTGCGAATTTTTGCTCGACACCAATTAGATGATCTATATTTTTCAGAGGTTTGTCAGATATTTGTGATCCAGGACAAAACATCAATGACCCAGTCTTAGCATGTTCTACAATCACGCCCCCTTTACATTTCGAAGTAATTTTACCATCAATTGATTTATTTTCTTCATACGCTTTCTCTAATTCATACCAACCTTCAATTTTCTTGGCTTTATATGCAGAAACTACAACATCTCCATTTTTGTCCTCAATTTTTTCTAATAGTACAGATAATTTATCACCAACTGAAACTTTATTATGCATTCCAATCATTTTCATTTCATTAACGTCAATAACTGGCTCACTTTTTAATCCAGGAATAAACAAAAAAATATATTTGTCAGTGATTTTTGTTACTTTACCTTCAATTATTTTTCCTTCTTGGATTTTGTTTTTTGATAGTTGACTATTAAGTAATTCTTTAAAATGCTTATTTTCTGGTGAGCTTAAATCTTTATATATTTCCATTAATTATTTAACTTTCTATCCATAATTACTTTTATTTTTTTAAAGCACGCTTTCTTACTTAATTTAGATGTATTAATCAAGATTGAATCTTTAGTTTTTATCAATTTTCCATATTTTCTCTCTTTGTCTAATTTATCCCTAATTCTAAGGCTTTTTAATACCTCAACATAACTTATTTTTTTATTAAGTTTTTTGTATTCTATAAATCTTCTTTTAGCCCTCACCTTTACAGATGCAGTTATAAAAAATTTAAACATCGCATCTTTTAATTGAACTGTGATTATATCTCTGCCATCTAATACCGAACCTGAATATGATTTTGGTGGAAAATAAGCGTATTTTTTCTGAAACTTATGAACAATATCTCTTATCTTTTTATCTTTAGCTATATATGCAGCCGACATAGCAACTTCATTATTTAATAAAACTTTGTTTTGCAGCATATTAATTTTTAATTTATCAATTTTCTTTTTTATTAATGAATATGAAAATCTTTTGTTATTTCTTAATCTCAAAAGTCCAATATATCTATATATTTTCCCAGTATCTAAATAAAATAAGTTGTAATGTTTGGAAATAAGTTTTGCCTGTGTACCAGCTCCTGCTGCTGCAGGTGAATCAATGGCAACTGTTATAAATTTTAATTTCTTTTTCAATTTATTTTTGCACCTAAATTTTTAATCAATTTNATGAAACTCGGAAAAGAAGTGTTTATAGAATTTATGTCATTAATTTTCCAACTGCCACCAAAAACTAGGGCGGCTATTATCGATGTCATTGCTACTCGATGATCTTTCATATAATTTTTAATATTATATTTTCCTTGTAGCTCTAATTTTTGATTTCCGTAAATCTTAATATTATTTTTTTTTTTTATAACCTTAATACCCATCATTTTTAAAATATTAATTGCAATATTCAGCCTAGGACTTTCTTTTTTNTTTAACTCCTCTAAATTTGAAAATTTTGATACTCCTTTTGCTTTAGCTGCAACAAGAAAAATAACTAAAAATTCATCAATAGCAGAGCTGTTAAGTTTAGAAGGACAATTAATNCTTCTTATATTTNTAGATGATTTAACGTTAATATCNGCTATTTTTTCTCCATGATAGTTTTGNATATTCTTAAATGCTATATTACAATTCATCATCTTGAGTATTTTAATTATCCCAATTCTGCTCTTATTAATATTTACGTTTTTAATTGTAATCTCAGATTTACTTGACAGTATTGTCAATACTATAAAAAATGCACTTGAACTTATGTCCGAGGGAACGCTATACTTGAAACAATNAAAAAAACTTTGACCAGTAATTTGAATATAATCATAGTTTTTATCTTCGTTTAATTTCATTGGTATTTTTAAAAATTTGAATAATAATTCAGTGTGATTTCTTGATTTTTTGGCTTTAATAAATGTTTTTCCTGGTGTATTTAAAGCAGCAAGCATAACAGCACTCTTGCATTGTGCNCTTCCAATNTTTTCTATGAAATTAATAGGTCTAAGAAANTCTGTTCCGNGAATTTCTAGTGGTAAAGAATTTTTGGTTGATTTAATATTTACACCAAACTGTTTCAANGGATTTGTAACCCTAGAAAAATCTCTTTTAGATAAACTTTTATCTCCAATTAGTTTGATCTTTTGATCCGACTTTACAAGCAGCCCTAAAATTAACCTTGCAAGAGTNCCTGANTTTCCTGCATTGATCGTGGTATTTTGATTTAATTTAAATCCATTTAGTCCTAGACCATATATTTTATATTTATTACCTTTTTTTTTATATTTTATTCCCAACTTCTTAATAGCATTTAATGCATTTAGAACATCTTCAGACTCAAGTAGATTTGATATAGTTGAAATTCCCAATGCCTGTGATGCGAGTAATATTGTTCTAATTGAAATACTTTTATCACTTCCAACAACGATTGTTTTTTTATAGGATTTTATTTTTTTGTTAATTATTATAGTGTTTGACATTAAAATCTTAACTTATTTTGAATTCTTCACCAAAATATGCAGATCTTGCTTGAGTATCATTAATAATCTCNTTTGGACTTCCTGAGGCAATAATTTTTCCATTAGAAAGCACNATTGCTTTATCCACACAGTTTAATAAATCCTTAGCTTGATGATCGCAAACTATTACNGTGATTTTATCTAAAGATTGTAAATTGACTATAATTTCTTGCAGCATTTTAATTGTAAGTATGTCTAGAGCGGCAAAAGGTTCATCTAATAACAATATATTTGGATTATTTATTAATGCCATTGCAATTACTAATTTTTTTTTTTGACCACCAGATAAATATTTTGATTTAATTTTTAGCAAAGCATCAAATTCAAATTGCGAAATAATTTTTTCTAATTTTACTTCCCTTTCTGGTTTATCTTTAATATGAATTTCTGCAACAAGTTTTAAATTTTCTAAAAGACTAAGATCTTGAATAAACCCTCCATATTGAGGAACATAACCAATTTTATAATTAGTCGCTCTTTCATATATAGGTAAATTTGTACAATCATTTCCATTTATGAAGACTTTTCCATGACTTGGATTTGTTAGTCCAGTCATNATATGAAAAATTGTTGACTTNCCAACCCCGTTAGGTCCTAGCATACCAAGTACCTCTTGTTTATTTACCTTTAAACTAAGATTGTTGAGTATTTGTCTTTTGTTGTAAAACATTGAAATATTTTCCAGTTCTATCACTGGTTCAGTAATTTTATAATTTTTGATTCTGAATTTTTTTATTAAAGCCATTATTTTGTTTTAACAAATACTTTTTTTTTATTATTATCTCCTACACTTATATCTATTTCCTTGGTTTTTAAATCAAAAGTTATCATACCAGCTTTCATTTGTGATACNGGATCAGTTACTATTACATCATTGTAAGCCACTGCCTGATTTTTTTCCATNTTAATTTCAAAGATATTACATGTAATTTTTTTATCCTCAAATTTTATAANTACGTTTTTAAGAAATNTGGTATTTAAATTTGAAGAATTATATTGCCCAAAATCCGAAACTATATATATCGTAGATCTTTCAAGTGAGCTAATTTCNCCNNTTACTTCNTTTAGATCTAAGAGATTTTTATTTTCAGAATTTGTNTTACCAGAATTTGCTAAAATTTTATAATAGTTTCCTTTTTTATCAGTTGTAATATATTCTATATTTTTTGTAACATTTTTAATATTGTTAGAGTTATTTTTTTCTATTTTGTCTATTTCATTCAACTTTTTATTTTCGTTATTTGTCAATTCATTTAATTTTTCTTCTTTTTTTTCAATAATTTTTTCTATATCTTTTATCTCCACCGTATTTGAAACAGTAATTTGTTCATTATTATTCTNTTCAATCGATTTTGAATTAATTGTGGGTTGNAATGTTTTTTTTTCAGAAAAGTATTTNAAATACACGCTTCCTAGAATTATAAAAATTACTAAGAGTATAACAACTTGAAATAGTGATTTAAGAGACATCTAATTTATCTTAGCGTCTAAAATGTTATGAATATGTATAATACCTAAGGTTTTTTTCTTTAAATTTCCCTTATGAACACATAGGCAAGTTATTTTATTATTATTCATAATAGACAACGCTTTTAAAGCCAGAGTATCTAAATTAATACTAATAGGGTTTTTTTTCATTACCGATTTAATTTCTAAGTTTGGAAAGTCATTGTATTTTTGTGCTAANCTTTTTATGTCCCCATCAGTTANTATTCCGATTGTTTTGTGATTTTTTTTAACCAACAAGACNCCCAACTTCTTTTGAGANATCTCTTTTAAAGCAAATTTCATTTTAACCGTTTCCTTCACNAACGGAATTTTATTACCAGTTAACATTAGATCTTTTACAGTTTTAAGTTTAGCTCCAAGAGAACCAGCTGGATGTAGTTTTTTGAATTGATTTTTTCCAAACTTTTTAATTTGCATACACCCTATTGCAATAGCATCACCTAAGGCTAGCTGGGTTGTAGTGCTTGATGTGGGTATAAAGTTTCCAGGACCAGCCTCNATAATATTTGGTATCAAAAATTTTACATCCGAATACTTATATAAATTTGATTTTTTATTTCCTGTAATACCTATTAATTTGAGATTCTTATAAATAGAACAGTATTTTATTATATTTTTTAATTCTTTAGAATCTCCACTNAAACTAATTAGAATTACAACGTCATCAGAAGTTATTTGTCCCATATCTCCATGGCTAGCATTTGATGCATCCAAGAAAAATGAAGGAGTTCCAGTCGATGACAAAGTTGCTGCCCATTTTCTTGCGATGATTCCACTTTTTCCAACTCCAGAAATTATTATCCTTCCATTTCTACACTTNGTTATCGTTTGAATTACATCGCTAAAAGATTTATTTATTGATAACTTAAGTTTTTTTAAAGCTTCAATTTCTATTTGGATAACCTTTTTTGCAATTTTATTTAATCTACTTTTCATTTAATGGGNAAATATATCTTCATTGAAAGATGCAAAATCTAACTCAACTCTAGTTGGTAAAAATTTTATAGTTTTTTGATAAAGATCCAATCTATTTTCTCTTATTAGAATGTTTTGTAAAGAATCAAAAATTTTGTGTAAATAAATTACATCTTTAGCACAATATTGGATTTGCTTATCACTTAACTCACCTCCAAAATCTGAGGTTTGCAACTGTTTACTTATATCATGTCCTGTAAATTCTTTTATTAAATCTTTTAAACCATGTCTGTCAGAGTAACTTCTTGCAATTTTACTCATAATTTTAGTACAAGAAATATTTTTAACATCTACTTCTAAATACTTTTTTATAAATAATAAATCTGCTCTTGCAAAATGNAAAATTTTATTAACCTTATCGTCTAAAAGTAATTTTTTAAGATTTGGAGCGTTATAATTATTTTTATCAAGTTGAACTATATGGGCGTCATTTTTCCCTGATGAAATTTGTACTAAGCAGAGCCTATCTCTTAAAACATTAAGACCCATAAACTCACAATCAATAGCTATTTTGTCACTCAATTCTATTTCGACTGGTAAATCATCTTTATGTAATTTAATATCTAAATTCATTTTAAAATACTATATATATGAAACCTAAAGAAATTCTAGTTTTCGGTGCATCAGGCCAAATTGGGAAAAATTTAATTAGAAGATTTACCAAAAACAACTTTAAAATTACTGCTGTTACGAGAAATATTCATCAGAAAGGATATTCTTTNAAAACACAGGCAAATCCTGGNTATTTAGAGCTAAAGGAATTAAGAATTTATGATGAAAAAAATTTGAGNAAGCTNATNAAAGAATGTGACGTATGTATAAATTTAATTGGAATACTTTATGAAAAAAGAAAAAACCAGTTTGATATTATTCATTCANAATTACCTAACATAATTTCAAAAATTGCTGCTGAAGAAAATATTGAACAGCTAATCCACCTATCTGCTTTAGGCATTGANGACGCTCTTGANAGTAAATACGCGGTTAGTAAATTNAATGGTGAAAAAGCTATTAAAAATAATTTTAAAAATTCAGTGATTTTAAAACCATCTATTGTTTATTCTGTTGATGATAATTTTACGACTAATTTTATGACTTTATTAAACAGACTTCCACTAATGCCACTGTATTACAATGGAAAAACTAAATTTACTCCTATTCATGTTTCAGATTTATCTGAAATAATTTATAATGTAGTAGATAAAAAAAATTTTAATTTAACTTTAGAGTGTGTGGGACCNGAAATTCTTACATTTAAGGAAATGATTTTAGTNTTACTAAATTCAATTAATAAGAAGAGATTATTAATACCTATGCCAAATTTTGCAGCAAAGATATCANCACAAATATTAGAAAAATTACCNAAACCNCTACTTACAATTGATCANCTTAATCTACTTAAATATGATAATATTCTTTCAGGAAAATATAAATCTAATGTTGAATTGGGATATAAAGCAAATAAAATTTTTGCAANTGAAATAGAAAAATATAGTTTTAACTGGAGATCTGGTGGACAATATACAAAAAATGAGGTTTAATTAAAAATATGCTTTTAACTTATATAATATCTGGAATTTCATTAGCTATTTTTATTNTTATAATTGTAATAGCAGNNAAAGCAGTTAGCAGAGGAGTTCAAGCAAAAAGAAATCAGTCAGCTGATAACGAAAGTAGCAATATAGATAGTGATATAGATCTTAATACTAGTAATAAAATTGTTTCNGAGGAGCTTAGAAAACTAAAAGAACTTCATCAAGAAGGTGTATTAGATGAAACAGAATTTAAAAAAGCAAAAGATAAATTATTAGATTAAGCTGACTTAATTTTTTTTTTCGATGAATTTTGGCACTTCTTCATCTTTAACAACAGGTTCCTCTTTTTTATTTTTTGGCTGGAAAACAATCATAAGATGAAGAGGGCAATAAGAAAATTTTTCTACATTTTTTCTTCCACAAAAAGATGAATTTTCTTCGTCAGGATGACCTTCCATGTANTTACAAGTATTTTCATTAAGTTCCTCCAATTGAAGATTTTTTGCTGGCTCAAAATTTTTATCAAGTAATAGCGTTCTTAATTTACTTTTTTTACTCTTATTTAAATTAGATGCGTTTTTGTTNTTAGTTATATTTTTAAATTGAGAAACACTAGATCTCGTTTTAATTTTTGCTGATAAATTTAATCTGTGAGCTTTTCCAATAACTGCATTTCTTGAAATTCCTCCAATAATCTCTGCTATTTGACTGGCAGTCTGNCCTTTGCCCCAAAGCTCTTTGAGNTTGTTTACTTTATCTTCTGTCCAATTCATATTACTATATTTAGTATATCAAAATAATTATATAACATAATGTTGAACCANANTCACATATTTTTACAAGGTTTTTTTTCTGTTTTTTAACAAATTTTTAAATATATGAATATTTACCTGAGGTTGAATTTAATTTTTTATAAAATAATTTAAAATATAAATATGAGTGCACTAGTTAAAAATTATAACAGAAGAAACATATCTTTTCTTAAAGGCAAAGGTAGTTATTTAAAATCCTCTGATGGAGATGAATATCTAGATTTCGTTCAAGGTATTGCTGTAAATTCATTAGGNCATTCTCATCCTTACTTAAATAAAGCAATACAAGTACAATCAAAAAAACTTTGGCATGTTTCAAATTCATTTGTGATCCCAGGTTGTGAAAAATTAGCAAAAAGATTAACTGATAAAACGTTTGCAGATGCTGTTTTATTTCAAAATAGNGGNACGGAGGCAACGGAAGCTGCAATAAAAGTGGCTAGAAGATATTTTTATTCTTTAGGNAAACCTGAAAAAAATAGAATTATTTGTATAAAAAATTCTTTTCATGGCAGAACTATTGCAGCTATATACGCCAGTGGCTCAAAAAAAATGTCAGAAGGTTTTGGNCCAAAAGTAGANGGCTTTGANCATTTCGAATTTGGTGATCATAAAAAATTAAAAAAATTAATAACAAATAAAACCGCAGCTATAATGATTGAGACAATAATGGGAGAAGGAGGAATTAAGGTAATACCTAATTGGTGNCTCAAGGATTTGCGAAAATTATGTAATAAGAAAAAAATTTTATTAATTTTAGATGAGGTTCAATGTGGAATTGGAAGAACAGGAAAGTTTTTTGCATTTGAATATGCAGGAGTTAAACCTGACATTGTACCAATAGCCAAAGGAATTGGTGGAGGATTTCCCTTGGGTGCAGTTTTAATGACAAAAAAAATTTCTAAAGCTATGGTGCCAGGAACACACGGATCAACATTTGGCGGCAATCCCTTAGGTATGGCAGTTGGAAATGCAGTACTAGACCAAATATTTAAAAAAAATTTTTTAAAAAATGTTAGAAAATTATCTAATTATTTCTTAAAAGAGTTAAATAAAATAAAAGAAGATTACCCCAAAATTATTAGAGAAGTTAGAGGTAGAGGTTTTTTGATAGGACTTCAGCTACATAAAAATCAGACAAGATTTATTCAAATGCTAACTGAAAATAAACTTTTGACTATAAGAGCTNCTGAAAACGTAATNAGAATTTTGCCACCTCTGAATGTTAAAAAAAATGAGCTAAACAAAGCAATTAACATTATTAGAAAAGTCTGTTTAAAAATATAAAGNATGAAACATTTTATTAATNTTAAAGATATCTCTTCATCAGATCTTAGAAAAATTCTGANTGATGCTAAAAAAAGAAAGAAAAAAAGAGAAAAACTTCATACTTTAACTGTTGATAAAGGTAGTCCTTTGAAAGGTAAAATNCTTATACAAATGTTTGAGAAGGCAAGTTCAAGAACNAGAATTAGCTTTTATATTGCAATAAAACAATTGGGTGGAGGTACACTTACATTAAAATCAAATGAAATTCACCTAGGAAGAGGAGGAGAAAGTCTATCTGATACTGCAAAAATACTATCTTCTTATGGNGATGGGTTTATGCTTAGAACAGATGAAGATAAAAAAATTGAAAATTTTAGTAAATACTTAGAAATTCCTCTAATAAATGGCTTAAGTCCGTCCTCACATCCAACGCAAATACTATCTGACATTTTTACCATTGAAGAAATAAAAAAAAAATCTATATCAAAATTAAATATTTCCTGGATAGGAGACTCGAATAATGTTTTAAATAGTTTAATTGCTGCTTCTGTTAAGTTTAAATTTAACTTAAATGTAGGGTGCCCAAAGAAATATATGCCAAAAAAATTTATTTTAGAATGGGTAAAGAAAAATAAAAGAAAAATAAATATATTTCATAATCCTATACAAGCAGCAAGAAATGCTGATGTAGTATTTACAGATAAATTTATTTCTATAAATGATAAAGTAAATATTAAAAAAAAAATTAAAGAATTTAATAAATTCATAGTAAATTCCAGACTAATGAGTATTGCAAAAAAAGATGCAATTTTTTTACACTGTTTACCTAGAGGCAATGANGTTACAGAGGAAGTTTTTTCAGGTAAACAATCAAAAGTTTGGCANCAAGCAATAAATAGAGTTCATGTTCAAAAAAGTATCTTATTGTATTGTTTTGATAAATTAAGGTAAGGGTAACGGATTATCTGAGTTTTTATTTAAATAGAGTATTACAGAAGCTCTATCTTTTTCTTTTCTCAAACCAGCAAATGCCATCTTTGTACCTTTAATATGTTTTTGTGGTTTAATAAGATATCCATTCATTTCTTCAAAAGACCAAGCTTTATCATAATTTGCTAAAGCTTTTGAATATTTATAATTTTCAACAGAACCAACTTTTCTTCCTAATACACCATATAAAACTGGTCCAATTTTATTTTTTCCTCCCTTATTGACTACATGGCATGCTGAGCATTTTTTAAAAACCTTTTCCCCATGCTCCACAGAACCCATTGCCAACAATGCCGAAATATCTATTTTCTCCTCTTTTTTATTTTCACCAGAATTTTGAGATGTAGTATTTTCAGTAACTAAAACTTTGTATCCTGCTTTTTCNGGTTTTTTGACATGGAATATAACATCAGATAACTTTCCTAAACCAATAACGATAAGAGCAACCAATAGGACAGCAGCAATTATTTTATTTACTTCGAATGAATCCATTATTATTTTCTTATAAGGTCGTATAACATGTTAAATTAAAAAAAAAACTTAATTTTATTATTAACTTTGCGTCTGAAAGACGCATAAATATGTTATTTATGAGCAAAAATATAATTTTAATTCCATCAAGACTTGCAGCGAAAAGACTTCCAAATAAACCTTTACTTAAAATAGATGGTAGGTCAATAATTATGCATGTATATGATAAGGCTATAAAATGTAAAATTGGAAAAGTATTTGTAGCTACAGGGGATAAAAAAATTCTTGATGAAGTAAAGAATAATGGTGGAAAGTCNATAAAAACTATCCAAAAACATGAGACTGGCACAGACAGGATTTACGAGGCTTTAAATAATTCAAAAATTACAAATTTAAANTACATAATTAACCTCCAGGGTGATGAGCCACTAATTAATATAAATGATATTAAAAATTTAGTTAAAGTCACAATTAAAAATAAATGTAATTTANCAACATTGGCATGTAAAATTTCTAACAAAAATATATATAAAAACAAAAATGTAGTCAAAGTAGTTACTTCAAATAAAATTTTATACAACAAACCAACAAGTGCAAAAAACTTTTTAAGATTGGTTAAAGANAAGAATAAAAAAAATATATACCATCATGTTGGAATTTATATGTATAAATTATCCTTATTAAAAAAATTTGTTAAACTAAATCAAACAGTTAATGAAAAAAAACAAAAATTAGAACAATTAAGAGCAATTGATAATAATATGAAAATTCATGTAGTTTTAGCTAAAAATAAACCCTTAGGAATCGATACAAAGCAAGATTATATGGAAATTAAAAAATTAATGGAATATAAAAATTAATATTATGAAAATTGCTTACCAAGGTATACCAGGAAGTTACAGTGAAAGCTGTGCAAAATCAATTTATCCTAACTGTGAAACTATTTCATGCAAAACTTTTGATGAATGNTTTGAGGAAGCATCATCAGATAATNNAATCAAAATAATTATCCCAGAGTCTAATAAAACAACAGGTAATATCGGAGTTGAATATCTAATATTTAAACACAGGCTAAATATTTNTGCNGAACATTTTTATAAAATTAATCATAACTTGCTTAGTATTAAAGGATCATCATTATCTGATATAACAGACGTATATTCACATGCCCAAGCTTTAAGTCAGTCGTCAGAATTTCTAAAACAAAATAAATTTAATGGTAATGTTCATGCTGATACAGCCGGTTCAGCAAAGTATATATCTGAAGAAAATAAAAAAAATAAAGCTGCAATTGCATCCAGCTTAAGTGCAAAAATATACGGACTTGATATTTTGGCTGAAAACATTCAAGATGATAAAAACAATATAACAAGATTTTTGATAATGGGAGGTGAAATTTATCAGCCTGAATTAAATAATGATAAATTTATTACTTCTTTTTTATTTAAATTAAAGAGTAAACCAGCAGCTTTATATTCGGCACTATCAGGATTTGCAATCAATGGAGTTAATTTAACTAAATTACAAAGTTTTCCTGAGAAAAATTCATTTTCCTCATTTTTTTTCTTGTGTGATATTGAGGGACATATAGAAAATGAGAAAATTAAAAATTCTTTAGAGGAACTTGGCCTTCATTGTCAAGATATGCACGTACTAGGTGTTTATAAGTCTGACAAATTCAGAGAAATTTAGTTTTAAGTTTATTGTAGAATAGAAAAAATAATTGGTATAATAGATATGGAGGCCAATCAGGTGGAGTTACCATGAACTCCCCCAGACTTGAAAAAGAGCAAGGGTAATGAGTATTTTCCAGGTTGGTTGGTCTCCTAAAATGTTTCTATGACAGAAAAAACAAAAGTTTTAGCTTTAAAATACAGACCTCAAATTTTTGAGGAACTTATTGGTCAAGA
>PAOP01000014.1 GCA_002708525.1 Candidatus Pelagibacter sp. | reverse complement strand
CACGTTGATAGGCTGGATGTGGAAGCGCAGTAATGCGTGCAGCTGACCAGTACTAATAGCTCAATTGGCTTGATTTATGCACTGAAAAAAATTTTATCTCAAAGAATATAGAAAATATTATAATAAAAAATACTATAAAATTTAAATAAAAGCTTGATTAAGCTTAGAAATAATAAATTGTATCTTTTTATATAAATCGAAAATGTTAAAGTTTAAAAACTATAAATTTAAAGAAAAATTTTTATTAAATTATTTAACTCCTACAAGTAAAGGTACAAAATGGTACGATTCACCTCCATCCAATTTGTTAAATCCAAGATTGGTCGGTCGTTACGTTTTACAATTTCACCAATTTGCTGAAATTATCTCGGATTTAATAAAATCTAAAGAAATTAAAAAAATTAGATTTTTAGATTTAGGTACTGGAGATGGAATTTTACCTGAACTTATTTCAATGTTTTATAAATGTGAATTATCACATGGATTAGACCCTTACGGAGAAAGTGAACACAAAACCTTTCCAAGATCAGGAAATAGAAAACGTCTCCTTAAAGAGATACTTAAAGTTTTTAAGAAAAACTCTCTAGATATTTCAAACTATAAGAATTTGATAAAAAATGAAGGNTACTTTAAAAATCCAAAGACTATTAAATTTAAAAAAAAAAAAAAGCTGATTGGGTTTTTTTAAAAAGATTCATAGATGAATTGCCTGTAAAAAAAAAATATAATTTNATATTCGCCAAATGTATTGACCATATCCCTGACTGGAAAAAATTAATTAAANACATTTCTCTTCGATCTGAAAANGNNACNTATTTTGTTATAAAACATAATTCATTTTTTTCATACAATGGAGCACACAGGTATGCATCAACTTTTATTCCTTGGGGACATCTGGTTTTATCAGAGAAAGATTACAAACAGTATGCNAAAAAATTCCACAGAAATAGNAGTCAAGATATGATAGATTTTTACTANAAAGGATTATCTTATCCAAGATATAGCATAGATGATTTAATGAATATTCTAGTATCAAATAATTGGGAAATCAAATCAATAGAACATTCTATNAATAAAAANTTTAAGCAGCAGCTTAAATTAGCAGGTGGGTTCAAAAAATTAACTNAAGATGTAAACAAAAATTTCAAAAATATATCATTACAAGAATTGTCTACATCAAGATCAATGATTATTGCAAAAAAAATTAAATAGATGTGTGGATTTTTTGTTACTAATGATCGTCTTAATTTAGAGACGCAAAATGAAATAATCAACAGATTGGCCCCTAGAGGACCAGATGATATTCAATCTAGAATTTGTAAAGAAGGTAGTTATATTTTTTCTAGATTAGAGATTACTGGAAGAAAAATAGATTATATGCAGCCATTGAATGCTAATAATTTAGAAACTCAAGATTTCTTTTTTTTTAATGGTGAAATTTATAATTATAAAAGTCTTTCAAAAGATTTTCTTAAGAAGAAAATATCAAACAGGGTTTCAGATGTTCATGTATTAGACAGATTATTTAAAAAAAAAGGCTATGAAAAAACTTTTAACCTANTAAATGGTATGTTCTCNATTGCTGTAGTAAAAAAAAAATTTAAGAGNNTTATTTTAGCCAGAGATCAGTTTGGGCAGAAACCCTTGTATTACTCAGTTAATGGGAAATATTGGTATGCTTCATCAGACCCATATTCTATTTCNTTATGNATTAAGAAAGGTTTGGATTATAAAGANTTGAAGTTATTTTTATATTCTTCTGAAAAATATGGAACAAGAGGNTTGGTTAATTCAGGTAAGACTTTTTTTAAGAATATTCAGCAATTAGAACCAGGAATTTTACTCNATATTAANGATAAAAANATTGTAAAAAAAAATATTTATAAATTTCCCTTCTTATTAAAGACTAAAAATAATTATAAAAATCATTTAAATTCAAAAGAAAAAATTAAATATTTNAATTCTCTTCTTAAGAAAAAAATTAAAGAGTATTGTGATGANCATAAAGATGTTGCTTTNTCATATTCTGGAGGAATTGANTCTAGTTTATTAACNTTNAATTCNCTTAAGAATAATAANAATAATTATTATTTTACTAAAGTAGCNAAGGGTATTGATAAAATAGCAGAAGAGTCGTTNAAAAGTNTAAAATTATCAAAAAAAAAGAAAATCGATATTTCCAAAAAGGATTATTTGAAAGATACAATAGATTTTATCAAATTTTCTGGTTCACCATCAAGGTGGGGTACAGCTCCATCTATGCTACCACTNTATAAAGAAATGAAAAAAAATAAAATAAAGATTTGTATTGGTGGTGATGGAGCAGATGAGATTTTTTTTGGTTACAATAATTACTCAGAAATATATAAGACAGATTATAAATTTTTAAAAAATAAAAGTCCCCTAAATTTAATAAATGATTTTAGTAACTCTGGTTGGCAGAGTATAAATTCTAATATTCTAAATGAATATAAAAATCAAAAAATGATTCCATTAATTAAGAAATATATAAAGTATAATAAAAATTTCAAAAGTTCCCATTTTGAAATATGTAAATTTGTAAGATGGATAGATTTTAATCTTTTTTTACCTTCTATACCAAACACTCATTCTGATTTATGTTCCATGCAAAATTCTATAGAACTCAGATCTCCTTTTTTAGATTTCGAAATTATAAATTTTGTAGAAAAATATTTAGTTGAAAAGGACTTTTTTGGAAAAAATGGAATAACAAAAAATTTCTTAAAAAAGTCATTATTAAGTTTGTCAAAAAAAAATAAGTTTATTTTAAAATTACCAAGTTTTGATGAAAAACATGGCACTAGAAATTTTGCATTTCAAGCTTTTGAAAATACTAATCTTAAAAAAATTTCAAAGGAATTTAGACAAAAAATTAAACTAAATATTAATCAAAAGTTATCCAAAAAATTTAAATATAAATTATTTGTTACTTATATATTTTTTTTGATTTTTAACAAAGAGTATGCGAAAAATAAAATCTTAAAAAATTTAAAATGAACTATGGATTTAGGAAATAAAATAAAAGCAACTAACGCAAATTGGTCTTTTGGCAAAAAAGTGCCGAAGACTTTTTCTAAACATATAAGAAATTCTGTGCCNTTTTATGATGAAGGTCATAATATTTGTGTGCAGTTAAGTGATTTTTTTCTTAAAGAAAATTCCAATTGCTATGATTTTGGTTGTTCAACTGGAACACTCATNAATAAAATATCAAAAAGAATTGANAAAAAAATCAATTTTTATGGAATTGATATTATAAAAGAAATGATATCTCAGGCCAAAAAAGAAAATAAAAAAACTAAAACAACTAATAAAATAAAATATATCCACAATGACTTTTTAAAAATG
This sequence comes from Candidatus Pelagibacter sp., assembly GCA_002708525.1. The sequence continues at coordinate 13,332 of PAOP01000014.1, read as the reverse complement.
AAAATAAAAAAATCTGATCTTATTTTAAGTTATTACACTATCCAGTTTATGCCNCCAAGATATAGACAAACTTTNATCAATAAAATTTATAATTCACTNAATTGGGGAGGTGGTTTTCTTATGTTTGAAAAAATAAGGGCTTCTGANGCAAGATTTCAAGATATTTTTTCATTAACTTATAATGACTTCAAATTAAAAAATAACTTCTCACCATCAGAAATAATTTATAAGTCAAAAAGTTTAAAAGGAGTTCTAGAACCGTTTTCTGATTATGGAAACTCAAGTTTAATTAAACGAGCAGGATTTAAAGACTTCATCCCAGTTTTTCAATGGTTGAGTTTCAAAGGTTATCTCTGTATTAAATAAAAAAATAAATGAATAATAAAAAAATCTTAGCTATTATTCCAGCTAGATTAGGTTCTAAATCTATAAAAGATAAGAATATAATTAATTATAAAGGAAAGCCNCTNATTTACCACTCTATTAGGGCNGCACTTAAATCAAAATTAATTAATAGAGTAATTGTCTCAACAGACTCAAAAAAATACCAGAAAATATCAGAAAAATTTGGTGCAGAAGTACCATTCTTAAGGCCTAAGAAATTTTGTACTGATAATTCATTAGATTTTGACTTCATTTTTCATGCAACAAAATTTTTTATAAAAAAAAAATATTATCCAGACTTAGTTGTTCTTTTAAGACCAACTACNCCAAACAGAGAAATTTCAGTTNTTGATAAAGGAATTAAATTTTTNATNAAAAATTTAGATAGTTACGATTCTATGAGATCTGTTTCAGAATTTAACCAACCGGTTCAAAAATTTTTTATGATCAAAAATAATAAATTAAAAGGTTTTTTTGATCAAAATTTAAAAGGAGAATATCATGCCTACCCAAGACAAAAATTTTCTAAAGCTTATTTACCAAACGGGTATGTCGATATTTTTAAACCAAAATTTTTCTTAAAAAAAAAAAAAATTATATGGAAAGATGTATCCATTCCTAACAAAGGATACTTTAGACATAGATTATAAAAAAGATTTAAAATAGATAAAAATTTTATTGAATTTTTTTNAATTTTAACGCAAATCGCAATGTTTTAATTCCATTATATAAATTTAAACTATTTGGTATCATTCTTTTTGACTTAACTCTTGAAATAAAAAATTTTAACTCTTTAATAAATATATCATTTTTTTTAAATTTAAACTTTTTAACTTCTTTTCTTTTGTTTTTGTTTATATGAATTGTGTTAGAATTAAAGCAAGCTACTAAAGAACCTTTTTTTCCTATCAAGTAAAATTTTCTTTTTTTTGGNCTTTCAAAAAAATTTAAATTTATTGAACAAATCACTTTAGTTTTATTTTTTTTTAATAAAAAATTTGATGAAAAAACGTCCTCAACATTTATATCGAGATCTGATATTTTTGAAGAAGTAAATGAAGAATGTATGACGTCGTACTTTTCAAATAAATAAAGNAAATAATCNATCTCGTGTATCTGAGTTAAAATTACNCCACCACCAAGCTTTTTATTGGCAGCATANGAAATTTTATAGTTTTCATATGGGTGAAAATCTTCAATATTTTCTCCATGATGAATATGTGCAGAAAGAGGTCTTCCAATAGGAGATTTTTTTTTAATAATTTTTTCAAGATATTGAATTAATGGATTGAATCTTAATTGGTAGCCCATCATTGTAACTATTTTCTTTTTTTTTAGTAAAACCTCTAATTCTGTTAATCTCTTTAATGATGAGCCAAGAGGTTTTTCCACAAAACAAGGGATGTTATATTTTAACAACTCAATGACTTGAGATATGTGTTTTGAGGAGGGAGTACAAACAAAAGCACAATCGATCTTAATATTGCTCTTATAAATTTTACTTAAAGTCTTGAAATATTGTATTGAATATTTCTTTTTAATATCTCCTTTTATTGCCTTGTTAGAATGATTTAGTAAAGGAACTTTTTTTTTTATTCTAATTGCGTAAAATTTTGCCTTAGGTTCAATTAATTTTAAATTCCTTAAGTGTCTTTGACCTATCGAACCTAGCCCTATAATGAGTATGTTCATTTATTAATATATTCTTTTATAAGTTTTTTGAAAAAAATGTAATTTTTAGTAGCTTGGTATTTGATATCTTTACCCCTTTGGCTTTCAATTGCAAAACTTCCTTTATATTTAATCTTTTTTAGTGCAAAGAAAATTGACTTGAAATTTACTTTTCCTTCTCCAAAAATGACATTTTTGTTAAAAATATTTTTATCTTTCAAATGTATATGTCCAATATTATTTTTAAGTTGATAAATATCTTTTACTGGGTCTCTCTTTAATAAAATTCTATTCCCAGTATCAAATAAAAAAAAACAATTTCTTGAATTAATATTTTTTTTTAAATTTTCAAATTCTCTTGGACTCATATTGCTTTCTAACAGTAACTCTATATTATTTTTTTTACAAAGCTTAGATATAGATGATAAATTTTTATAAGTATTGACTCTATTCTTATGATTAATTTCACTTTTGCCATATAACGGTAGTATATATTTTTTAACTTTAAGTTTATTTAATCTTTGTAATGTATGGACTATTTGAGCTAACGTTTTTTTGCTAGATATAGCATGGTTAATTACGTAGTCATCACAAAAAGAATAGATTTTAATACTATTTTTTTTAGAAATTTTTTTATATTTTTCTATACCTAAGTCTGTCCATATAGGATTTCTGTTATTTTTTATTCTTTCTCCAAAAAATTCTATAAATTCATAACCTATCTTAGAAGCTAATTTAAATTCATCATAAGGTTTTTTCGGAAAATATTGTAATTTTTTACCTGAATAAGACAGTCTTCCTTGTACAATTCCTAACATATAATTTTTAATTCTCTCAACAAAAAATTTTTAAATAAATATTATTTAAATAATTGTTCTTCCTCCATCAGCAACAATAACTGAACCCGTCATATAAGATGAATGGTCGCTACAAAGAAATAGAACTAGTCCATTATATTCATTTTTTTTGGCCATTCTTCCTAGGGGAATTAGTTGATTTATTTTTTTAATAAATGATCTATCCTGATTGTTAAAAATACCCCCAGGAGCAATTGCGTTACATCGTATATTTTTTTTTGCCCAGTAACTTGCGGTATATTTTGTTAAACCTATGATTCCATGTTTAACAACAGAGTATGTTACAGGTTTTATAAAGTTAGTTTTACTATAAATATCTTGGTTAGGAGCAATAATTCCAAGATCTGACGAAATGTTAAGTATTACACCATTTTTATTTTTAGCCATGTAAGAGCCTAATATTTTTGTTGTTAGAAAAGATCCTGTTAGACCTATGTTTAAGTCTTGATTCCATTTTTTTTCATTAAAATTTTCTAAATTAAATTTTTCATTTTTATTATTTTTCTTAGTNGGCACATAATCTTTTGCTGCACAGTTTATTAGAACATCTATTTTAATCTTCTTTTTTTTTAAAATATTTAAAAATTTATTTAAATCATATTCTTTTGTAATATCAGTTTTAAAAAAATTTAATTTTTTATTTTTTTTTGGCTCTTTTGTGTCTAGGACAAATACTTTAGATCCCTGATTAGAAAAAGCAGCACAAAGTTGTTTACCTAGAAAACCACTTCCTCCAGTAATTACAATTTTCTTATTTTTGAGATCTTGGAATTTGATATTCATTGATATTATATTATAAGTAATTGTGTTCAAAATTAAACTTATATATTGGTAATAATTTAAAAACTAAACCATGATAGTATAATTGCTAAATTAAATGAGAAAAAAATCAACCAATTCACACAAAATTAAAAAAAATAAAATTTTTAATGCAAGTTATGTTTTTATAGACGGCATGAGTAGAACTGGTAAAGCCGCAGTCGCTCCTATCGTAAGCTCTTTTAAAAGAGTTGAACATTTTAAGATTAAAACAATTTATGACAGAGTTTTATCGCTTTATGAATCTGGAGATTTAAATAAACAAGGATTTAGATACTTATTTGAGTCTGAATTAATAACTGACGTTTGGTCAAGTATGATAGGTAGAGATANCAACACTAATTTGCATGACATATCTAGTGTTATGAGNTCACCAAAANGTAAAGAATATATTGCTCGAAAAAACAGAAAAGATACNTCCAATATTTTTGATAAAATTACTCAAGAAATAAATAAAAAGAATTTAATTTTTCCTTACATAAGTGATGATTTTATAACTATAGAAAAGACATTGAGAGAAATTAGTAAAAAATTTAAATATATAATTATACTAAGAAATCCAATAGAATTAATTTTTACTTTTTTTAGAAGTGGAAGACCTTCTCGATTGGGAATTGACCCGCGTTATAATAAACCTGCTTTTAAAATCAATAGATTAAATAATTTACCTGTTTCAATGCTTGATATGCCAAAAAAATTTTGTAAAGCAAATCCTCTAGAAAAATCATTTTTAGTGGTTGAAAAAGGATTAAAAGCATATCTTGATTCAGATTTATTAAAATCAAAAAATTCCTGTGTAGTTCCATTTGAAAACTATTGTNTTGAAACTGATAAATATATTAAAATACTNGAAAATTTTTTAGGAACNTCAAGAACTAAATTTACAAAAAATGAGATGATAAAAGCTAGAGTTCCTAGAAAAAAAGATGTAGATACATTTTCTCAAAAAGCGAATATCATTTTTGATAATATGTGTAAAAAGTATATCGACCGTTTAAAGAATTTATGTCTACGATATGAGAATGAAATTTCCGATATCTATTCGTTAAATTTAATTAAAAAAAATCCAAAAAAAAAAATTAAAGGATTTAATATAAACGAGTTTTCAAAAATTTCCGCAGCATCAAATTTTCATAGAGGAAAACGTAATCTAAATAAATAAAAGTTATTCAATGTATTTAATATTATGCTATATACTGATCTCTAAATGTTTAAAAATAAGAATCTAAATAAACCAATTTTAGTAGCTGAGTTATGTCAAAATCATTGTGGATCAATTACTCTTTTGAAGGAAATGATTATTGCAGCTAAAGAAGCAGGTGTAAAATACTTAAAAATTCAGGATATAAATTCGAAAAATCTTGTACACAGAAAAAAATTTGACAAAAAAAATGGTAGAAATTTATTTAGACCTTTTAAAGAAGAACATAAGAGACTAAAAAAACTCGATCTACCAAAAAATTTTATCAATATATTTTTAGAGGAATGCAAAAAACATAAACTTAAACCGCTTGTAACGCCTTTCACCCATGAAAGTTATTTAAGAATAAAAAAAAAAGATTTTTACGCAATTAAAATTGCAAGTTATGACTCAACTTCTTATAAAATGCTTAAAAATTTAAAAAATTTAAATTTACCATTTATTATTTCAACTGGTGCTACAAACAATAGTCAAATAATTAGGACATCAAAATTTATGAGAGATCAAATTTTTGCTTTACTTCATTGTGTGACTGTTTATCCAACACCTCTAAATCTTTGTAATATTAGTAAAATAAAATTTTTGAAAAGATTTACACCATATGTAGGATGGAGTGATCACACAGAATTTGAGAAAAATCGTCATGTTGCAAGTTTGGCATCTGTTTTATTTGGTGGAAGAATTGTTGAAAGACACTTTACAATNTTAGATAGATCTAAAACTAAAGATGGAATCGTTTCAATTAACCCAAGTGATGCAAAAGAATTTATAAAATTATCAAAACTCAAAAATACAGATATTAAACATTATCTAAACGATTTTAATAAAAATTGGAAAAATTGTATTTCGTCAAATTCAAAAAAACTATCCAAAATAGAAAGAAATAACTTAGATTACTACAGAGGAAGATTTGCTTATATTTCAGGGAACAAAGTAATTAACAATTGGCAAGATTTTATAGTTTGACAATTTCTTTTTTAATATGTCCAAATGGATATGGTCATTTATTTAGATCAATTGAATTAATTAATTTTTTTTTAAAAAAAAAAAATAATTTAAATATAAATTTATTATGCTCAAATAATCATTTTTCAAAAGTCTCTAAAGAAAAAATTTTAAATAAAAAAGTAAATATATTTCCAATAATACCAAATTATGATTTGAGAACAAATACTTATGATAAACTTCTAAAGTTATATAATTTCAAAATAAGTAAAAAAATAATAGATAATACTGATATTTTTATATCAGATAATTTAATAAATAAGTATTTGCCAAAAGATATTACCTTTTTACACTCCAATTTTTTCTGGGGGGATGTTTACCGGTACAAAACAAATTTGAATAAATATAGAACCTTAGAAAAAAGTTTTTTAAAACATAATACTTGTAGACTAATATCTAATAGATATTTTGGGATTAATAAAAAAAAACTTTCAATTAGAAAATTCAAAATTGGTTTTACTGGTAACAAAAAATCAAAAAAGATCAATCTTTCAAAAAAATATTTAAAAAAGAAAATTTTAGTATACTTTAGTGGAAGCGATGTAATTCCTTATAAATTCATAAATAAATTAATTCATAATGGTTATAAAATTTATTCTAATAACATCAATTTGCTTAAAAATAAGAGAATATTAAATTTTAACTATAAAGAAAACAATATGGAAAATTTTTCATACTTAATAACAAAACCAGGCCTTGGCTCTTTAAAAGACGCAATAAGATTTAAGATTTTTCCAATTTTCTATTTTAAAGGAAATAATTTTGAGTATCTTGAGAACTTTAAAAAAATTAAAATTACAAAAAAATTATTTAATAATAATCACACAAATCAAAATAAATTGTTTAAAATTTTTGACAAAATTACCTTTCAAACATATAGAAGCACTTTAAGNGNTTTAGAAAAATACAAATTTGATGGAAATAAAATATTTTGGAATTTATTAAAAAAATATGAAAAAAAATAATGTCTGTGTAATCGGCCTAGGCTATGTTGGCTTAACTCTTAGTTTGTATTTAGCAAAAAAAAATCTTCAAGTTTTTGGATATGATTCAAATCCCAAAGTTTTAAAAAATNTATCAAACTGTAAAACTAACGTTGTTGAAAAAAATATACAAAGATATTTAAATAGTGCAGTAAAAAAAAAAAAATTTATATTATGTAATGAAATACCGGATAATTGTAATACTTANATAGTTGCAGTTGGTACACCCTTAAAATATGATAAAAAGGTAAAAAAATTTATTTCTAATTTGGATGGCATAAAAGATATATCATTTAAACTTTCAAAAAGAATTAAAAGAAAATCTTTAGTAATTTTTAGATCAACACTTCCTATAGGTACATCTAGAAACATTATTGATAAAATCTTTAGAGAAAATAATCTTAGAGTTGATAGAGATTATTTTTTATCTTTTGCACCAGAGAGGACTATTGAAGGAAACGCAATAGTAGAATTACAAGATTTGCCCCAGGTTGTTTCAGGTTTTAGTAAAAAATCTCTTCAAAAGGTATCAGTTTTTTTTAATAAAATTTCAAGGAAAGTTGTAAAAGTAAAAAATTTAGAAGGAGCAGAAATGGTAAAATTATTAAATAATTCATTCAGAGATTTATCGTTTGCATTCTCTAATCAAATAGCAATGATTTGTAATCAGCANGGACTAAACACTAACGAGATAATAAATGCAGCCAATAAAGGATACCCAAGAAATCAAATTCCATTAGCTAGTCCTGGTGTTGGAGGACCGTGTTTAACAAAAGATCCGTATATTTTAGATGAAGTTATTGACTCAGATTTTAAATCTAAAAGCATTTTCACAATTAGTAGGGATATAAATAATAAGATTGTTTATAATTTAATAGGAAATATTAAAAANTTATTAGGGGAAAAAATTAAAAAAAGAATACTATTATGNGGTATTTCTTTTAAAGGATATCCAGTTACTAAAGATTANAGAGGATCTGTAACATTAAAATTTTATGAAATTTTAAGAAAAAATAAAAATTACCAAATTTATTTGAACGACCCTTTATTTGGAAGCTCAGAAATTGAAAGATTATTAAAAACTAAAAGTGGAAATATTCATGGGGTTTCTAATTTTTATGATTGTATAGTGCTTATCAATAATAATAGACTTTATAAAAATATAAAAATTAAAGAATATGCAAAAGCTTTAAAAAAAAATGGAGCTTTGTTTGACTATTGGTCATTGCTAAAAAAAAAGAAAGCNGAATTTTCAAAAATAAATAAAAAAATCAAATATTTTCAATTATAAATGAATATTTTAGGAATNATTCCAGCNAGATCAAATTCAAAAGGTATTAAAAATAAAAATATTAAGATTATTAATGGTAAAGAATTAATTTACTANACTATTAAAAGAGCTAAAGAGTCCAATTTAATAAGCCATCTGATATCCAGCACCGATAGTAAAAAATACAAAAAATTGTTTCAAAAGTTTGGTGTTCAGACCCCAGAATTAAGNCCTAAAAAATTTGCCAAAGATCGATCAAACATTATAGATGCTTTAATTCATGAAACAAAATTAGTAGAAAAATTAAGAAATATTAAATTTGATTTTGTGGTTTTACTACAAGTAACTTCTCCCAATAGAAAAAAAGGTGAAATCGATAATAATTTAAAAAAAATAATAAGAAGTAAAAGTGATAGTTTAATAAGTCTATGCCCCTTAAATACTACTCACCCAGAAAAAATGAAAAAAATAAAAAAAAACCAAGTGGTAAATTATATTAGAAGAAGTGATGAAAATCCNCCTAGACAAAAATTAGAGAAATTATATGTGCCTAGTGGAAATATTTACATAATCAAAAGAGATACTTTGATTAAAGCAAGAACTTTAATTGGAAATAAGCAAACTTTTCATATTATAAAAAAAAAAGATTTTGTGAATATTGATGANGAAGATGATTTTAACTTAGCTAAGATTAAACTTAAGAATTTTAAATAGTATTTCAATATTCCAAATCTAAGAATTTAAAAAATTTGCATATTTTTCATTTATATTTTTACTGCTTCCGTAATAATAAGAGATAGTTTTTTCATATGTTTTATTTTTTAANGGAAATATGACTTTTTTATTGATTAGATTTAAAATATCTTTTTTCATTTTATCTTCAGATGTATAAATTATTCTTTTATTAAATTTATATAAATATTTCTTAAAGAATTTTTTTTCCTCAAAAAAAGGAACCATTACATACTTTCCGTTAATTAGCGCCTCAACTGTAGATGCTGAATTTTGACCTATAATTATGTCAGCTTCATTTATAAATTTATGTGCAATACCATTTTTAAAGATTTTGATACTTTTATTTATTGGAATTTTAGTTTTATAACTTCCTGTTTTCTTAAATTTTATAACAATATTTAAACTTTTATTTTTNGATAACTCGTTTAAAATTTTGATAGTTTTATCAAAAGTNATATTCCAATTTATATCTTTATTTTTCTTAATACGAGGTATACCCATTTTATTGTCAAAAGATAAAAATAGTACATCTTTAATTTTTTTAGGGTATCTTTTTTTAATTAAAAAATCACTCCTTCTTGGGCAGCCATTAACTGAAATTTTATTTTTGTTTTTTTTGTTAAGAGCTATTAAGGCATTTTTCATAAACTGATTATAAACTGAAATTTTGTCAATAAATTGAAATACNTGTTTAAAACTATTTGAATTTATAAAAAAATCTATATCAGGTTTAGATCTAAAACATTCCTTAAGCCAAAGTTTTACTGAAACATTATTTTTTTTACACGCACCAAAAAGAGCTGTTTCTGCAAAGTAACTAAAATTAAAAGTTACAAAACTTATATTTTTATTTCCATAATAATCTTTTAGATTTTTTATTATTTTTGACCAAAAATTATCTAACTTTATCTTGTCATTCTTATTTTTTATAAAAAAATTATTTTCTCTTTTAAGTTCCAAACCAGGTTGTAAATAATTAAAAAAAATTTTCTTTTTACAAAAATAATAAAAGATAACTTTTGTAATGTTTCTTCTCATATAAAAAATTTCTGGTAAATTATTTGAAGTATTTTGAACTATATTGATATCTCTTTCACCAACTAACCTATAAAGTACTATTATTTTTTTATTTGTTTTTGATTTATTTTTATAACTTCTAGGTTTAAATAAAGAAATTCTAATTAAAAAAGAACAAAATTTTGGTAAATCTAAGAAACAAGAAATTACTATTANGGAATAGAATATNAGTAGGCCACAATTAAAAATTATTCTTTTCATTTGATAATAATTATTTATATTTTTTTACTTAAAACATTTATATTTTATAAAGTTTAGTTCTTTGTTGCGAAACCTAATAACATAAGTTCCTTAGAAAACCTTAAAAATTTTAATTTGCTTCGTAAGGGTATAAAAACTGAGATCATGTTTAAAAAATATTTCAGAAATGGAAATTTCCAAACAATTGGTAATTGGTAAAATTTTTCAACTTTGCAAGTTTCAAACCCATACATTCGATAACAATTTTCAAGAGTAATTTTAGTAAATGGTTTTATATGTGTAATATCATCATAAAAATTTAGATATTGAGTTTCCCAATCAGGTGTATAATTTATTAATATTCCATTAGGTTTTAATACTCTCTTACATTCATTAAAGAAAAATTTATGATTTGAAATATGTTCGATTAATGACTTTGTATAAATTGCATCAAAAAAATTATCTTCAAAAGGTAATTTTTCATTGGAAATGTTATGTTTTGAAAACACAATGTTTTTATCTAAATTATCTTTAGCAGATGATAGTATATCGGTTGCATAGCAAATTAGACCTTGCTTAGAGAATTCATTGATAAAATCTCCTCGTCCACATCCGATCTCTAAAAAAGTTTTATTTTTTAAATTAAATTTTTGAATATTATAATCTGCAAACTTAGCAGGATAATCAGTTAGTGGTTTTTTTTGTTTATTATAAAGAACTGATAGATAATCTTTCATATTATTTACTCTTACCTATTGGAAATATAAATTTAGTCAAATATCCAAAAGCAAATTTTGTATACTAAAAATATAAAAAATAAGTATTTATATTTAATTTTTTAACATCTACTTTTTTTAAAAAAGTTAATATCATGTTACTTATTTTATTGCAAAATTTTTACAGTCTTAATAAAACATTGCTTAAATCTTAATCTTTGTTAAAAGATCTACCTTAATGATTAATACCTTTATTATCTCTGAACTTGGAATAAATCATAATGGAGATATAGATATAGCTAAAAAGTTAATTGATGCATCAAAAGAGTCAGGTGCCGATGCAGTAAAATTTCAAAAAAGAGATATTGATNTTGTNTATTCCNAAGAGCAACTTAAAAAACCTAGAANTAGTCCTTTTGGAANAACTGAGAAAGATCAAAAAGAAGGNTTAGAGTTTNGTGAAAAAGAATATGATGAAATTGATGATTATTGTAAAAAAAAAAATATCNNCTGGTTTTCGTCNGCATGGGATTTAAATAGTCTAAAATTTTTAGATAAATATGANTTGAATTATAATAAAATTGCATCNGCGATGATAACAGATGAAAATTTTTTGAATGAGGTTGCAAGTCGNAAAAAACATACTTTTATAAGCACAGGAATGTCANATTTTGATATGATTGATAAAGCAGTAAAAATTTTTAAAAAAAATGAATGCNCTTTNGAATTAATGCATTGTATATCAGCNTATCCATTTGATAGTGAAATCGCAAATCTTAATATGATTAAAATATTNAGAGATAGATATAAATGTAATGTAGGTTACTCAGGTCATGAAAANGGTGGTAAATTAATATCACTAGCNGCAATTAGCCTGGGCTCAACTTCTCTAGAAAGACATCTAACATTAGATAGAACCATGTATGGAAGTGATCAGGCTGCCTCCATCACACCTGTTGGTTTAAAATCCTTAATTAGTGATGTTAGAATTTTAGAAAAAGCTTTGTCAGGAAATAAAGATAAAATCATATTAGATGAAGAAAAACCAATAGCAAAAAAACTNAGAGCTCATATAAAATTAAATTAATGAAACTTAGTGAAGATTTTTTAAAAGATTTAACTTTAAATGTTGAAACACATCTTCAATTAGAAAATTTATTCCCCAATATTAAAAAAGCAATAAATATTATACACAAAAAAATTAAGCTTGGTGGCAAGTTAATGTTATGTGGAAATGGTGGTTCCGCAGCTGATGCCCAGCACTTATCAGCAGAGTACCTAGTTAGGTTGAGACCAAATGTTAATAGAAAGCCAATACCNGCAATAAGTTTAGCTCAAGACACATCAACTTTAACTGCATGTGGTAATGATTATGATTTTTCAGATGTATTTAGAAGACCATTTCAAGCTTTAGCAAATAAGAATGATGTATTAATTGCAATTTCTACTTCTGGTAATTCATTAAATGTAATTAAGGTACTTANGGATGCTCGTTCGAAAAAAATTACCACTATAGGTTTCTTAGGTGGGACAGGNGGAAAATGTAAGAAATTTTGTGATATTAAACTAATAGCTCCAAGTAAATCTACTGCTAGAATTCAAGAATGTCACATTTTTTTAGGTCACTTTATTTTTGAACAAGTAGAGAATTTATTACTTAAAAAGTAATAATTTTTATCTTAAAATTGACTTAATTAAGGCTTATAAAATATTACAATTTTAAAATAATATTAACAAAAATTTTCAAANTTCAAAATTTATAGTTCATGGAACATTTTTAATATATTTGAATGAAATCTTTTAAAAAAATTTTTGACCTTTTATCAGTTAGTGAACGCAAACAAGTATTCTACTTACTAATAATGATTTTATTTATGGCATTATTAGATGTNATAGGAGTAGCTTCTATCATGCCTTTNATAGGTGTTTTAACTAACCCTGATCTTATAGAAAATAATATTTTTATTAATAACCTTTTTAATTATTCAAATATAATTGGAGTCAAAACTAAAGAAGAATTTTTATTTGCTTTAGGTATATTAGTTTTTTTGTTGTTAGTCTTTTCACTAGCCTTCAAAGCTTTATTAACTTATGTGCAACTTCGATTTGTTGCAATGTCCCAATATGGATTAAGTAAGAGAATGATGGAAAGATATCTNAATCAGCCTTATAGTTGGTTTTTAAACCGTCACAGCGCTGATATNGGCAAAACAGTTCTTTCAGAAGTTCGTATGATTATTTCCAAAGGTTTGAAACCAATAATGACTATAATTACTAATGGAACAGTTGCCATTGCTCTGTTGTTATTATTAATTTTAAATGATCCAAAGTTTGCCTTAATAGCTTGTTCATCATTAGGTNTAACATACTTCTTTGTTTATAGATTAACTCGAAGTTTTTTAATGCGTATTGGTCGAGAACGTGTTCAGGCTAA
>PAOP01000013.1 GCA_002708525.1 Candidatus Pelagibacter sp. | reverse complement strand
CAAGACCTAAAGCCATACCAGCTATAGCACCTTCTCTGTTAGCTCTCTTCCACCATACACCAAGTACAAGTGGGAAGAACAATCCTGACATCGCAAAGTCAAAAGCCCAAATTACTGAACCTAATATACCTTGTATCTCAAGAGCAGCGATAGTTGCTCCAGCAAAACCGATTAGTACAAGTAATACCCTTGCAACAATCAATCTTTTTGCTGTTTCAGCTTTAGGATCGATGATCTTGTAGTACAAGTCATGAGATAAAGCATTCGCAATTGCTAACACTAAACCATCTGCAGTTGACATCGCAGCGGCCATACCTCCAGCAGCTACTAGCCCAGATATTACATAAGGCAATCCAGCAATTTCAGGTGTTGCTAACACAACAGCTTTACCACCCATAAAGAACTCATTCAATTCTAGAGTTCCGTTGCCGTTAAAGTCACTTACAAACATTAAGTTTGCTTGGTTCCAGTTTTGATACCAGTCAAGAGCTTGAACTTCAGCTATCGATTTTCCAATAATACCTGTTGCTAAGCTAGGATCCATCAAAGATAGTTTTGATAGAGTAGCTAACATTGGAGCAGAAGAGTAAAGTAGGAATATAAAGAATAACGACCAACCCACTGATCTTCTAGCTGATTTTACACTTGGCGTAGTAAAGTATCTCATCATAACGTGAGGCAATGAAGCTGTTCCAGCCATCATACAAACTGCTAGTGAAATAAATGCCCAAGGTGTAGCGTTTACNGAAGAGTGAGCTTTAGTTATTCCAGCTAATCCTTTTGGAACNGTAGCTAAATCTGCAGCTGAGTTNTTAACTGTTCCTAAACCAAACTGTGCTTCTAGTTCTGCTATTCTTGCAACTTCATCTGCTAACATTACATGTGGAAAGAATCCAGCACCCATTTTATTACTAATCCAGAATACAGGTAATAAGTAAGCAATAATCAATACAATGTATTGTGCTACCTGTGTCCAGGTAACTGCTCTCATACCTCCTAGCATTGAACAAAGTAAAATACTAGCTAGTCCAACATATACTGCTATTCCAAATGGAATATCTAATGCAACAGAAGCAATTGTTCCAGTAGCATTAATTTGAGCAGTCACATACGTAAATGATGCAACAGTTAAAACTANAACTGCACACAGACGAGCTAAATTACCACCATACCTTGTTCCAATAAAATCTGGAACTGTATAACAACCAAATTTTCTTAAGTAAGGCGCAAGAAGAGAAGCAACAAGTACGTATCCACCTGTCCATCCAACTAATAAGGCCATGTAACCATAACCTTTAAAGTATATTCCTCCTGCCATAGCAACGAAAGATGCACCTGACATCCAATCGGCTGCTGTTGCCATACCATTGAAAACTGTTGGTACTTGTCTTCCAGCTACATAATAAGCATCAATCTGAAGTGTTCTGGACAAGTATCCAATAAGAGCATAGATACCAACTGTAAATGCTACAAAAAATATACCAATAGTTTTCGCAGTCATTCCAGCTTGTTCAGCTATTGCCATTAAGATAATAAATACAAGAAATCCTCCTGTATAAATTCCATAGACTTTAGGTAAGTTGTCTANAAATCTACCTTTAATCATTAGCTATCCTCTCTTTCGCTGAACCCAAACTCTTCATCTATTTTTTCTTGTCTGTTCGCAAACCAAAAAATTAGTATAACGAATATTCCAAGAGATCCTTGGCATGTCATGTAATATGATAATGGATATCCCAAAGGCCTAAAACTAGATGCTTCCATTTCGGCTCCGAAGAAAAAGATGCCAATCGAGAAAACGAACCAGATGGCCAATGTTATAAATAATAACATTCTGGTTTTTTCCCAATGTTGTTGTTGTTTTGACATTTTTATCCTCCCTATAGGTTAAAAGAAATTACATTACCCAAAATCATATAGATTGGAACCCTAAAAAATGATGCAATAGTGTGCATTTTAGGTATTATGGTCATTAAAAAGCTTATAAATGGCTCTAAAATATAAATTTAACTTAAAAGATATAAGCTTAAACGATTTTAAAATTTATCTTTTTTCATTGTTTAAAGCTTTTATTCCAAAAAAAAAAATCAAATCGTTAGGTGATTTAGAAATTTTTATTCAAAAAAAATCAGCATGGATATCACAAGTTACACTTTATAATTACCTTAAAACCAGAATAGGTACAAAATATGTTTTGCACTTTGATGATGAAAAATTTTTAGCTTCAATTAATAAAGCCAAATGGAATATTTATGCCATAGCTTTACAAGATTTAACTTTTTATACTTTTTCATATTTAAAAGTTTTTAGAAATTTTGATGAATTAAATCATTCAAAATTAATTTATGAAAAAATAATTGATAAAGAAATTACTACAGGTATGCCANTAGATGTGGCAGAAAATGGAAAAAATATTTTTAATGAAAAANTAAATAAAATTGATTGGGAAACTTATTNTAAGTCATGGCCATTTAATGATAGNGCATTAGCTTTATATGAATGGGCTCCTGTTGCTGATGAACTTAAAACATTAGATAGAAAAATTGTTTTAAACTCAATGATTTTAAAATGGGAAAATATACAAAAGGAATTTATTAAACTTATAAATTTTTAAATATTTTTTCTGTTATCAACTAAGCTATCAACTACACTTGGATCAGCTAATGTAGTGGTATCCCCAAGTTGATCATGTTCATTTGCTGCAATNTTTCTTAAAATTCTTCTCATTATTTTTCCAGATCTTGTTTTTGGAAGTCCTGGAGCAAATTGAATTAGGTCAGGGGTTGCAATTGGTCCAATTTGCTTTCTTACCCATAGCTTTAAATCTCGTTCTAAATCTAATGAACTGTTTTCACCTGCATTCAAAGTAACATAGCAATATAATCCATTTCCTTTTATGTCATGGGGGTAACCAACAACAGCTGCTTCTGCTACNTTCGGATGNGCAACAAATGCACTTTCTATTTCTGCAGTTCCTAAATTATGACCAGAGACAATTATCACATCATCTACCCTACCTGTAATCCAGTAGTAGCCATCTTTATCTCTTCTACATCCATCNCCAGTAAAATATTTGCCATCAAATTGTGAAAAATATGTTTCTATAAATCTTTCATGATCTCCATAGACCGTTCTCATTTGGCCAGGCCAAGACTGAGCCATGCACAATCTTCCTTCAGCTTCTCCTTTTAAGACTTTACCGTTTTTGTCAACAATCACAGGCTTTATTCCATAGAAAGGTTTTGTTGCTGATCCAGGTTTTAAATTTATAGCTCCAGTTTGAGGACTTATTAATATTCCACCAGTTTCAGTTTGCCACCANGTGTCGACAATAGGGCATCTAGAATCACCAACTGTCTTATAGTACCACTCCCACGCTTCTGGATTAATTGGTTCACCTACAGTTCCTAATAATTTTAAGCTTTTTCTAGATGTTTTTTTAACTGGCCTATCACCTTCTCTCATTAGAGCTCTTATCGCAGTTGGNGCTGTATAAAAAATATTTACTTTATATTTATCAACTATTTGCCACCATCTTGAGGTGTCTGGATAAGTTGGTATACCTTCAAACATCATAGTAGTTGCTCCGTTAGATAGTGGACCATAAATAATATAACTATGACCTGTCACCCAACCAATATCTGCTGTNCACCAATAGATATCTTTTGGTTTATAATTAAAGATGTANTGATGTGTCATTGACGTNTAAACCATATATCCACCAGTTGTATGCAAAACCCCTTTAGGTTTTCCCGTAGAGCCAGATGTATAAAGAATGAATAGAGGATCTTCAGCGCTCATTTCTTCAGGCTCACACTTACTTGGTACATCTTTAATCATATCGTGATACCAAATATCTCTTTCCTCATTTATATTTACAGGATTTCCTGTTCTTTTNACGACTATACATTTCTTTACATCTGGACAGCTCATTAANGCTTCATCAGTAATAGATTTTAATGGAATTGTTTTTCCACCTCTTACCCCTTCGTCAGCTGTAATTACATAGTCAGATTCACAATCATTAATTCTACCTGATATACTATCAGGTGAAAAACCACCAAAAATTATAGAATGCACTGCTCCAATTCTTGCACAAGCTAACATAGTATATGCAAGCTCNGGTATCATAGTCAAATAAATGGTAACTCTATCACCTTTTTGGACCCCTATTTTTTTTAATCCATTTGCGGCTTTCGAAACTTCTTTGTGTAATTCTTTGTAAGATATTTTTTTTTGTACTTTTGGATCATCACCAACCCAAATAATTGCTGTTTTATTTTTATTTTTTTTAAGATGTCTATCTATGCAATTTACTGAAGCATTTAATGTACCGTCGTAGAACCACTTGATACTAACTTCCTCTTTACTATACTTAACATCTTTTATTTTTTTATATGGTTTTATCCAAGTAATTCTTTTTCCCTCTTTTCTCCAAAATTCATCATTATTTTTAATTGATAAGTTATATTTTTTTTCATATTCAGCTTTATTGACTAAAGCTTTGCTTATCCATTCTTTTTTTGTTTTATAAATTAACTCTTTTTGATTTTTTATAATTGAAACCTTTTTTTTAGTACCAGANTTAGATTTATTATTCTTAACTTTTTTTTTATTTCTAGATTTAACTCTAGTTTTTTTTACCTTTCTTTTAATTCTAGATTTAGCTTTAGTTTTTTTNACCTTTCTTTTAATTCTAGATTTAGCTTTAGTTTTTTTAACTTTTCTTTTAGCTTTAGATCTAGTTTTCTTTGATTTTTTTTTAGGCATGGATTTTTTTTTNAGAGATACTACCCATCTTCAAAATAATTTTCCAGCTTTTAGTATCAATTGGCATTACAGATAGTCTACTTTGTCTAATTAAAGCAATCTCTCTAAGATCCTTATTTTTTTTAATATTTTCAAGTGAAACTGGGTATTTTAGTTTACTTTTGAACTTAACTTTAACAGCAACAAATTTTTTTAATTTATCTGTTGGGTCAATAAATGCAGTTTTTATAACTTCAACAATCCCTACAATTTCTTTTCCAATATTTGAGTGATAAAAAAAACATAAATCACCTTTCTTCATATTTCTTAAATTTTTTGCTGCCTGATAATTTCTTACGCCATCCCAATCTGCACCTTTTTCTCCAGTGTTAATTTGTTGATCAATTGACCACACATCAGGTTCAGATTTTAACAACCAATATTGCATTAAATCTTTCTCCCGCTGTTTACTTGCATCATCCAATATTTTTTCATGTTATAAATCTTGATTAGAATTAAATAATAATTACTAATAAATTATGAAAAATATTCAAGAATTAAACGAAATTATTAAAAATTATGGAGTAGATCATGTTAAGTTTTTAATGATAAAAGAATATTTAGATGTAAAGAAAATTAATAGATATTTAATACAAAAGACAACTTTATTAAAAAACTTAGAGAAAAAATTTCAAAACAAAAGTGTTAAAAGAAATCTTTTTTTTGATATCAAAAATCTTCAAGATTTAGAAAAAAATTTTGAGGATATTCTTACATTTAATGAAAAAAGATTAGAAGGTGCTATTTATACACCTCATTATATTATTAATAATATTTTAAAAAAAAGTTTTGATTACACTAAGTTAAAAAAAAACTCTATTTTTCTTGATCCTGCATGTGGAAGTGGAGCATTTTTAATTAATATCATTAAAACTTTATTGACTAAAAAATTCAAATTTGAATTTATTGTAAAAAATATGATTTATGGTCTAGACATCAACGACCAGGCAATTTTTAATAGCAAAATATTAATTGAATTATATTCGCTAGAATTAAATTGTCCCATTTCATCAAATATTCTTAATATCTATAAGTTTGACTTTATTTTAAATAACGAAAATATTATTTTAAAAAAATTAGGTCTTAAAAAAAAAATTGATTTTATTTGTTCAAATCCTCCTTATATCAAGTTACAAAATATTGATAATAAAATCAGAAATGTTTTAAAGAAAAGATATTCTTTATATTTTAAAGGAAGTTTTAGTACATCCTTGTGTTTTGTAATTCAATCACTTAAAATTTTGGGTAAAGAGGGAACTTTAGGTTTCATTACTCAAAATAACTTATTTAATTCTTTTGCTGCTGAAAATTTAAGAAAAAAATTACAAGAAGACAAAAATATCAAATTAATAATTGATTTTGCTGATTATAAAATATTTGAAAAAGCCAATGCCTATACAGCATTGTTATTTTTTGGAAATAACAAAAATAGCTCTTTCGATTATAAAAAAATAAACAAAGACATAGAGGAAAAATTAAAGTCAAAAATATACTCAAAAATAACATTTAATAGTCTTAATTATAAGAAGTGGCGTCTTGGATCCAATGAGCACTTAAAAAATATATTTAAAATAGAAAATGATCTTAATAAACTTAAGAATATAGCAAATATAAGAGTTGGTATTGCAACATTAAAAGATAAAGTTTTTTTTGTTAAAGATAGTAATCAAATAGAAAACAATATTACAAAAAAATTAATTAAAATTAACGAGTATAAAAAAAGTGAAGAATTAAAAAAAAATAAACTCAAAGTTATTTTTCCTTACTCTAAGATTGAAAAAAACCATGTACCACTTGATCCAACTCTTCTGAAAAAAAAGTTTCCCAAAACATTTAAATATTTATTGAGTCAGAAGCAAGAATTAGCAAAAAGGAGTAAAGGAAAACTAGGTTTAAAATTTTTTTATGAATGGGGACGAATTCAGTCGATGGAAGCTCCAGGACCGAAACTGCTAACAGGCACTTTTAGTAGAGGACCTAATTTTTTATTAGATAAAACAGATAGTTTATTTTGCAATGGTTATTCTTTAAAAGTAAAAGACGAATGCATTGAAAAATTCCCCAGTATTGAAATTCTTCAAAAAATTTTAAATAGCATTGTAATGTATTATTACGCAAAAGTTACTTCATTTCAAATATCNGGAAATTTTGAATGTTATCAAAAAAATTTTATAGAAAATTTTGGTATTCCAAATTTAAAAAAAAATGAAATAANTATGATAAAAAAATATAATGGAGATAGGCTNGATAGATATTTGTGTGAAATTTACTCTTTAAATTATAAAGATTTAAAATCCTATATCAGTCAGCATTAATTTTTTTTTTGTATTTACTTAGAAGATATTCACAAAAGCCCTCATAACTAAATTCTTTATATCTTTGGTTAAGATTATTATCTCCAAAATCTGTAACTATTTTTGNAGGATTTTCTCTAAAATCAATNATCAAGATACAAAGTTTGTCATACTTTAAAAAATTTGGTCCTTNAGTACTTGTGTCTTCTCTTAAGTTTACTTTTGTATAATGTGAAAAAAACCAATCTAAATCAATTGGGTTAATTTTATATTCAATAATATTTTCTTCACATTTTTTGTGGTTCATTTCATAATAAGGCAATACAAAAACCTCACCGGTAATATAATTAGTGGGCGATCTTAGATTTAATGCTTCAGCATACGCTCTTTCAAAAATCGTATCCTGATTTGCTGNNATTTTTGTCATTTGAGTTCGGTTATTAATTATTAAGGGGTAGTCTTTTGAATTTTTATTATTTTTAATTCTAACTGTAAGGTCCTGTTTCTTTCTTTTCATATAGCCTTCGATTACTTCTTCACCAACGGTATCATCGTTTGCTGGTTTAAATTCGAGATTATTATCAATTTCCTTAAAACTTTTTTTTAAAACATTGTTTATTGGATTTATAAAAGCTCCTCCTCTTATATATGCTGTTTTTGCTTTCTGACCATTCTCATAACTTGTATTATTCCAATTACCTGTTTTGATAACCTCAAAAAGATCTTCTTGCATTTTTTGGAGTGCCTNTTCTAAATATTCTTTGTTCATAATTTATAGATCTTCAGGATAATTGGACTCCTGCGCCTTTTAAAAACTTTGCATCTTCATCAAGAGCGAGTCTTGGCTTAGCTGGCAAGTCTAATCCATCAAATTTTTTAGCTTTAAATTTTTCTAATCCTACCATTGCGATCATTGCAGCATTATCGCCACACAATTTTAGATCAGGAAATATAGGATTAAAATGATTTTCTTCGCTGACTTTCATTAATATTTCTCTTATTCCTTTATTGGCAGCTACACCGCCAGCAACTACAAATGATTTTTTATTTTGAAAATTAATTTTATTAAATTCACTAAATGCAAATTTTGTTTTTTTATATAAAATTTCTTCAATTGTTTTTTGAAATGATGCTGCTAAATCGAATTTTTCTTGATCAGTATTGATTGTTTTTGTAATTCTTAAAATAGCTGTCTTAAGTCCGGCAAAAGAAAGATTACATCCACCTTTATTTATTATTGGTTTTGGAAGTTTAAATTTCTTAGGATCTCCTTTTTCGGCAAATTTTTCAAGTTTAGGCCCTCCAGGAAATTCAATTCCTAAAAGTTTTGCCGTTTTATCAAAAGCTTCTCCCAACGCATCATCGATAGTGGTTCCAAGTCTCTTATATTTTCCTAACCCATTAACACTCAAATATTGACTGTGACCTCCAGATATTAATAAAAGTAAATAAGGATAATCAAGTTTTGAGTGAAGCTTAGGACTAAGCGCATGCCCTTCTAAATGGTTTACACCAATAAATGGTAAATCTAATGAAGANGCCATTGCTTTTCCAAAATTTAGACCAACTGTTAAACAAACAATCAACCCAGGGCCTGATGTAGCTGCAATAGCAGAAACTTCGTCTAAAGTTACCCCACTTTCTTCTATTGCTTTTTTTGCAATTAAATCAATTTTTTCAACATGGGATCTTGCAGCAAGTTCTGGGACTACACCACCAAATTCCTTATGTACATCGAATTGACTGGAGATAACATTAGATAATATTTTTGGAACGCCACTTTTATCATCTTGGATAATTGATACTGCGGTTTCATCNCAGCTAGTTTCAATNCCTAATATTATTGATTTTTTACTCATAAATTTTTTTTTTAATTAATATAATTAAACTATAAGAATGTAATAAAAATAAGATTTATGAAAAAAAATAAAATTATTATTGGCTCAAGAGGAAGTAAGTTAGCATTGATTTATGCGGAGAATGTTAAATCTGAGCTCGAGAAGATATTTTCAAATGAAATCGAAATAAAAAAAATTGCAACTTCAGGNGATGAAAATCAAAAAGATCGATTATCAAATTTAGGCGGTAAAGGACTTTTCTCCACGAAGATTGAAAACGAACTTATTTATAAAAAAATTGATTTTGCTGTTCATGCTTTAAAAGATATGCCATCAATAGAAACAGAGGGTTTAATCACAAATTTTTTTTTAAAAAGGAATTCTCCAAACGAGATTCTAATTAGTAGAGATAATATTAAATTTAAAGATTTAAAAAAAAATTCAATTATTGGAACGTCTTCATATAGAAGAGAATTTCAACTTAAACAGTTAAGATCTGATTTAAAATATAAACTTATAAGAGGAAATGTGGATACCAGAATTCAAAAATTGGAAAATGGAGAGTATGATGCAATACTTCTATCAAAAGCTGGAATAGATATTCTAGGACTAAATAATAAAATATCAGAAGTGTTTGATATTGATGAATTAATTCCATGCGCTGGACAAGGTATAATTGCAGCTCAATGTAGAGATGAAGATGTTGAGATGAAAAATTTACTAGAAAAAATAAATAACAAGGATTCCAGAATTCTTGCTAATACGGAGCGAGAAGTTTTAAAAATCCTTGAAGGAGATTGTGATACTGCCGTTGGAGTTTATGCTCAATTAGTAAAAGATAAAATCAGTCTAACAGCAGAACTCTTCTCTGTTGATGGTAATGAAAAATATTTTATAAATGAAACTGATGAAATAAATTCATTTTTAAGTTTAGGTAAAAGAGTAGGACAAAAATTAATAACTCAATCAAAAGGATCTTATAAAAGATAATGCATATTTTATTAACAAGGCCACTTGAGGATAGCAAAAGTTTGATATTAAGATTCACCACACTAGGAAATAAGGTATCTCATCTTCCTGTAATTAAAGTTTTCCCAATAAAATATGATGAACCAGAATACAATGACTATAAAGGAATTATATTTACAAGTGCCAACGCAATAAAGAACCTTAATATAAAAAGAATAGATAAAAAAATTCAGTGTTTTTGTGTTGGAACTTCAACAGAAAAAGTTGCAAAGCAATCTGGTTTTCAGAATATTTTTTGTGCTGAGGGTAATGTGAATAATTTAAAAGAAATTATTTTACAAAATTTTGATAAAAAAAAAGGATCTTTAATTTATGTAAGTGGTGAAATAGTTTCATATAATCTTGATCAATATCTTTCCGAAGCAGGTTATTCGATAAAGCGAATTATTACTTATAAAGTAAAACATAATGATGATTTAAAAGAAGAATTTATAAATGCACTTAAATCAAATATCCCTGATATAGTTTTTATTTATTCAGAAAATAGCGCTAGAAGTTTACTTAATATTCTAAAAAAATATGAATTAAAGGACCTGTGGATGGAGACAAATCTGATGTGTCTTGGAGAAGGTGCATCATCAGTCTTAAATGAGATTAAATGGAAAAAAATTTTCTTATTTAACTCTGGTGAAGAAGAGTTTTTGCTATATAAAATCTAAAAAATGCAAGTTTTGAATAATTTTAAAGATCTATTTTTGTCTGTTTGGGACAAAGGGATTATAGGTATTGATTTTGTCCAAATAATTATTGGAATTGGAATTTTTTTTATTTTTCTAATATTTAGAGGTTTAATTAGTAAGTTAATTATTAAAAAGCTAGAGTTAATTTCAAAAAGAACCACAAATAAGTTAGATGACACATTTGTTAGATCCATGGTTGGACCTGCGAGATTTCTTCCAATAGTTTTAGGAGTTTTCTTTGCAAGTTATTATATGTCTTTCTCAGAAGATATGAGGTCATTTGTTGATAATATAAACAGAACTTTAATTACAATTTTAATTTTTTGGATAATCCATCAAATAATCGAACCAATCTCATATATTTTAAGTGGTTTAGATAAAATATTAACAAGAGAATTGATTGGTTGGATAATTAAATCTCTTAAAATACTAATTTTTATTTTAGGCGCTGCTGCTGTTTTAGAACTTTGGGGAATTAAAATTGGTCCAATAATAGCTGGTCTAGGATTGTTTGGAGTGGCTGTTGCACTCGGAGCACAGGATTTATTTAAAAATTTGATTTCAGGAATTTTAGTTTTAGTTGAAAAAAGATTTAGAATGGGAGATTGGATATTAGTTGAAGGAATAATTGAAGGTGTAGTTGAAAAGATTGGCTTTAGATCAACAGTAATAAGAAAATTTGATAAATCTTTAGCAATAATTCCAAATTTTCAATTCGCTGAAAACGCTGTAATCAATAAAAGTCAAATTACTAATTGGCGTATAAGCTGGACAATAACTTTACAATATGACAGCACGGTAGAACAATTAAAAACAATCAGAGATGAAATTGAGCAATTTATTATTAACTCAGACGAATATGATAATTCAATTGGAATATCTGTTAGAGTAGATAAATTTTCTGATAGTTCAATTGATATGTATGTGAGATGTTATACGAAAACTGAAAGTTGGAATGAGTGGTTAGAAATTAAAGAAAAGTTGGCAATAAAAATAAAAGAAATAGTTGAAAAGAATAAAGCATCTTTTGCTTTTCCAAGTCAATCAATCTATGTAGAAAAAAAATGATTGCTATTTTTTATTTAGCTCTTCAAATACTTAAATTATATTCTTACATTGTTATTGCTAATGTAATAATAAGTTGGTTAATTGCTTTTAATATATTGAACACGTCTAATAGGTTTGTTTATATGGTTTTGGACTTTACGTATCGTTTAACCGAACCTTTCTTAAATAGAATTAGACGATTTATCCCTAATTTAGGCTCTTTTGATATATCGCCAATTATTCTTCTTTTGTTGATCTGGTTTATAGAAATGTGTATGAAGCTTTACGTAGCACCATTAATTTTTTAATTACACATGATTTTAATAGACGGAAAAAAA
>PAOP01000012.1 GCA_002708525.1 Candidatus Pelagibacter sp. | reverse complement strand
TCAGGTTTCTTTTCAATTTTATTTGTTTCAACTTCCATTCCTAACTGCTTGTTTGGATAAAGTGGTGTTAAGTTATCGAATGCAATTTTATGTTTAAATTTGTCTGGCTCTTCAAAATTAATTTTACTTACTTGAAGTAATGCGAAATATCTTTCGCCTTCTTTTGGAGCTCTAATTGGTCCCTCAATTGTGTCTCCAGTTCTTAATCCAAATCTTCTAATTTGACTTGGGCTTACATAAATATCATCTGCACCAGGCAGATAATTAGACTCCATTGCTCTTAAAAAACCAAAACCATCCTGAAGAAGTTGTAAAACACCACCTCCAGTAATCTCCTCTCCTTTTTCAGCAAGTTTTTTTAATATTGCAAAATAAATTTCTTGTCTTCTTAAAGTGCTGGCATTTTCGATACCTAACTTTTCGGCTTCAGTAATTAATTTTTCGGAGCTTTTTTCTTTTAATTCTTGAATATTCATGATTTAGGATTTTTGTTTTGTTAGATAGTATTAATATATATACGCTGAGAATTATTTCAAGTAGAGGTTTAAAAAAAACAATATTAGGAAAAATTCTCAATTTCCACGCTAAATTGCTTGATTTTTGACCAATCTGTAAACTCATAACTTTGGGTAATGTCAGTTGGTCCTTTTGTAATAAACATAATAAATCGAATTATGTATTTATCAAATATTCCATAATTCGGATAATCAACCTTACCAGCAAAAACAGCTTGTTTTTTTGGTGTCCACTTTGTTTGGCTTAAAAATTTTTTTATATAAGGATTGGTTTCCGCAGTATTTTTATCAGGCTTTCTTGCTACAACATTTACAGAAAAAAAGGCAGTATTTTTTTTATCTAATAAACTTTTATTTTCACTAACAAATGAATAAACTTTTTTACAATGCTTGCCATACCTAATGCTTGCTCCTAAAATTATATTTTTATATTCATTTAAATTTTCAAATCTAATATTTTTTATAGAAACAATTTTTATACCTTCCTGCCTTTTAGAAGATGATTTAATAAAATTGGCTATTTTTTCAGTTTGGCCATCTACTGATGAAAAAATTATTAATGTGTCCTCCATGTCAGTTTTTCTCAATAATGTGGTCTTTAATCAATTTAACTAATAAATCAATATGATCATTACTATCATTTAAGCACGGTACTAATTCAAAATTTTGTCCACCTGAACTAATAAAACTCTCTTTACCTTGAATTGAGATTTCCTCTAATGTCTCCACACAATCAGATGAAAATCCTGGACATATTACCAAGATATTTTTTTTACCGTCAGATGGTAATTGTTCTAATGTTTTATCAGTATATGGTTGAAGCCACTCTTGGGGGCCAAATCTAGACTGAAAGGTTGTTTTAATATCTATATCATTAAATTGTTCCTTAATAAGTCTCGTAGTTTTATGACAATAACAATGATACGGATCTCCCTTATCAAAATATTTTTTTGGTATACCGTGATAAGATGCAACAATTAAATCAGGTTTCCAATTAATTTCACCAATTTTTTTTCTTATACTATTTANTAAGGCATTTATATANAACGGTTCAGACTCATAATGAGAGACAATTTGTAAGTTGGGTTGCCATCTCATTCCCATTAGAGTTCGATANACTTCATCACATACNGTAGCAGTCGTTGCAGCNGCATACTGAGGNTANANTGGTANAACTATTAAATTTTCACATCCTTCGGAATGCATCTTATAAATTTTACTTTTAATACTTGGGTTTCCGTACCTCATCGCNTAATCCACANNTATANTNTCNNTAGATATNATTGCTGAAACTTTTTCTGATTGCNTTTCTGAATANTANNTAAGCGGAGACATATTTATNTCATTCATCCATATTTCCTTNTATGCTTTTGCTGTCTTTGATGGTCTAAGTGTAAGTATAAATACATTTAGTATTATTTGCCAAATAATCGGATTTACTTCTATCACTCTTCGATCAGATAAAAATTCTTTTAAATATTTTCTAATATCTAGCCAACTTGTTGAATCTGGTGTTCCTAAATTAACAAGCAATACGCCAGTTTTTCCAAATTTAATTTTTGGGTGGTTTTCCATCATTTAAAATTTCTCACTATATCAATAAGCTCCTCNACCATACCCACTTCGGTTTGNGGTAAAATCCCATGTCCTAAATTAAATACATATGGGTGATTATTGAATACATTTAAATATTGAAGTACATTTTTTTTGAGATTNTCTTTATTAGTTAATAATATGTTTGGATCAAGACCACCTTGTACTGGTATATTTATCTCCTCAACTATTTGTTTNGGGTCAACATTATAATCAATGTTAACCATATCTGGTTTGACTAGGTTGCAAAACTCTTTGTAGTTTTTTANGCCTCTAGGAAAACAAATTACAGGTGTATTTAGACTTTTAGTATAATTAACAATTTCCTCTGTCGGACTNTAAATGAATTTTTCAATATCTTTTTCTAACAAGCCAGCCCAACTATCAAATATTTGTATTAAGGTTGCTCCTGCTTTTATCTGGTTATTAATGTGTATTTTTATAAATCTTGTAATAGTTGACAATAGTTCATCTACTAAACTTTTATTTTTAAAAAAATCTTCTCTGAGATTTTTTTTNGGCGATATTTTATTTATTACATAAACGAGAATTGTCCAAGGTGCACCTACAAATCCTATTACATCTTTATTATCTGTCAAACTATCTTTACGTAGNTTAGTTATTAAATTATAAATAGGCCTTAATTTTTCTGTGAATTCTTTTTCACCAATNTTTAAAATATNATCNATATTAATTTCTCCTANCCTTGGGCCAAAATTTTTTTCAAACTTTACATTTTGTCCAAATCCATATGGTACCATTAATATATCTGAAAAAATAATTGCNGCGTCAAAGTTAAACCTTTTGATTGGTTGTAATGTTATCTCTTTAGATAAATTTTCGTTTAGGCATAATTTAATGAAATCNTGATTTNTTGATCTAATNTCTTTAAANTCAGGTAAATATCTACCAGCTTGCCTCATCAACCAAATAGGGTTNGACGATGTTAATTTATCTTTTATGCATCTTTGTATTGGTGTCATATAATTAATAGATTAATAGTATTTATATTTAGTATTAGTATGAAATGTGAATTACGTAAATTAANCTTTCCGCACATCTTATTAACTTTTTATTAACAAANTTTTTTAAGNAATATCTTAATTATGTANGATTTAAGCTCATTTTTAAAGACTTTATAAGAATGTTAATAATAAATTTATTATNAGGATNAATAATTAAACTGTTGATTAATTAATACTAAAAATAACAAAATTGAAGATTAATCATAAACTCATTATTCTACTTGAGATATTAATAGTTTATAGTCATTTTATACATGAGTAATACATATAACATTTATTTGATATCAGACTCAACTGGNGAGACAATTGATAGAATTTTCATGGCAATTAAAGCTCAATTTCTAAATTTTAACTATGAAATTTTTCAATTTTCATTTACCAGAACTGAGTCACAAATAAAAACTATACTAGATAAAGCAAGAAAAGATACTCAACCAATTATTTTGTATACAATAGTAAACAATAAACTTGAACAATATTTATNCAAAGAGTCTAAAATACGGAATATACCTTGTTTCGGTGTTCTAGGGGATTTAATCGTAAATTTTTCCAAGATTATAAATGAAGAAGCCACCCATAAACCAAGTGCGCAACACGTCCTGGACGAAGAATATTATGATAGAATTGAAGCAATACAATTTACAATGAACCATGATGATGGAAANCAGACGAATGACATTGAAAAATCAGACATTATNTTACTTGGCGTAAGTAGAACGAGCAAAACACCAACATCAATTTATCTTGCAAATAGGGGATTTAAAACATCTAATATACCCCTTGTTGATAAAAATTCTATACCTCCTAAAATTACAGAAAAAAATTTTAAAGGTTGTNTCGTTGGATTNATAACAGAACCNCAAAGATTACATGATATTAGAAGAAATAGATTAAATTCTCTCAAAGAAAATTCAGGAATTGATTATACTGATTTAGAAACAATTAAAAAAGAAATACTCAATTCTAAAAAAATATTCCAGAAAAATAGCTGGCCTGTGATTGATGTAACAAGAAAATCTGTTGAGGAAACAGCCGCTTCAATTATAAAAATATATGAGATTAAAAATANAAAATGAAAATTATATTAGCCTCAAAAAGCAAAGTAAGAAAATCAATATTAGAAAAAAATAATATTAGTTGTATAGTTAAACCATCAAATGTGGACGAAGATCCAGTCAAGCATAGTTTGATAAGTGAGGGAGCATCACCAGAAGCTATTTCTAAGAATCTAGCAGAACTGAAGGCTAACAAAGTCAGTCAAAAAGAAAACCAAGATTTAGTNTTAGGNGCAGATAGNGTCATTGATTTTGAAGGTCAACTTATTTCAAAACCAAGAGACAGGGCAGAGGCTATGAAAATCTTAAAAAAGTTAAATGGCAAAGTACATAGTTTGATTAGCTCAGTGTGTATTTCAAAAAATGGGACAATGATATGGAATTATACAGACAAAGCCCAGTTAACTATGAAAAATATGACCGATGATGATCTTAATTTATATTTGTCTAAAATAAGCGATGATGCTTTATATGCTTATAATGTCTATCAAATAGAAGGTTTNGGTAGAGAATTATTTTCAAAAATAGAGGGCAATGAAGATACGATTATGGGCCTTCCTATTAACAAAATTAAGGAATACATACAATTATCGCACCCAAAAAGAGATATTTAAAATTTAAATGAAAAAATATTTAGTAATAGGCAATCCAATTGAACACTCATTATCTCCTAAGCTTCACAACTTTTGGATTAAAAATAATAATATAGAGGCAATTTATGAAAAAAGAAAAACTGAAAAAAAAGACTTAGAAGAAATTATTTCTGAAATAAAAAACGGAGATATTAAAGGGATTAATGTTACTGTCCCTTTTAAGCAGGATATAATTCCTTTTATAGAAGAATTAACAAACGAAGCATCAGAAACAGGATCTGTAAACACGGTTTATTTAAATAATGGCAAGGTTATAGGCCACAACACAGACATCGCTGGTTTCGAGCTATCAATTAGATATTTAAAATATGATGTTAGTAATAAGAAAATTTTTATTTTGGGGGCAGGTNGCGTGGTTCCATCAATAATTTATTCACTAAAAAATATGAATGCCTCTAGTATAATTATNAGTAACAGAACCAAAGAAAAGGCNGAAAAACTTAAAGACTTNTTTAAATTCATTGAGATAGTCAATTGGGGAGAATTATCAGAATTTGATATGATAATAAATGCAACAAGCATTGGTTTAAAAAAAAAAGATAAAATAGATTTAGATTTTTCAAAAATAGGGCCCGACAAGTTTTTTTATGATGTAATATATAATCCCCACGAAACAGATTTTTTAAAAAGAGGTAGAGAGATGGGATCTAGAACTGAGAATGGTAAAATGATGTTTATTTATCAAGCACATCAAGCATTTACAATATGGCATAAACAAATGCCAGAAATAAATAGNGAAACAATAAAACTATTGTACAAATGATAANTATNGGAATCTTAGGTGATATTGGATCAGGAAAAAGTTTTGTAGCTAAATCTTTTGGNTATCCTGTATTTNATGCNGATGAACANGTTAAAAAAATATATCACGAAAATAAANATTGCTATAAAAAATTAAAAAAANAATTACCNAAATATATAAAATCATTTCCNGTTGATAAGATTGAATTATNGAAAGCAGTTATAAGNAATAAAAAAAATTTAAAAATAATTAGTAATNTTGTTCATCCTCTTGTCAGAAAAGAAATGAGTCTATTTTTTAAAANGAATAANAAAAGAAAAATAGTTGTATTGGACATACCTCTTTTAATTGAAAATAAATTAAATAAAAAAAAAGACATACTNGTTTTTGTAAATGCAAAAAAAACTGAAATTTATAAGAGATTAAAGAGAAGAAAAAATTATAATAAAAAAGTATTAGAAATAATGAAAGATTTACAAATTGATTCTAAAATTAAAAAAAGAATTTCAAATTATGTAATAAATAATAATTATAATCCTAAAACAGTAAAAAATGCAATAAATTCAATAAAAAATGATATATTTAAATTATGAATGAAATAGTTCTAGATACTGAAACAACCGGCTTATCAGTTAGAGATGGTCACAGAATAGTTGAGATAGGGTGTATTGAATTAGACAATCTTCTACCCACAAAAAAAATATTCCATTATTATTTAAATCCAGAGAGAAAAGTGTCTGAAAAAGCTTTTGAAGTTCATGGTTATTCAGACGAATTTTTATCAGANAAAAAAAAATTTTCTGAAATAGCAGATGATTTTTTGAAGTTTATTGAAAATAAAAAAATTATAATCCATAATGCAGAATTCGATATAGGTCACCTTAATAACGAACTTTCACTTGCTGGGAAGAAAAAAATTGATATTAAATATGTAGTTGATACTTTGGATATCGCTAGAAATAAATATCCAGGATCAGGAATAAGCTTAGATGCTTTGTGCAAAAGGTTTCGCATAGATAACTCTAAAAGAGAAAAACATACTGCTTTAATTGACTGTGAATTATTAGCTAAGGTATATATTAATTTACTAGATCAAAAAGATCCTAAATTTAATTTTATTGAAAATAATGAAATTATAAATGAATTTAAAAAAAATAAATCTTTAGAAGGTTCAAAAAAAATTATCAAACCATCATCAGACGAAATAAAAAGACACAAACAATTTATTAAAAGAGATTTTAAAAGGACTTTTTTTTAACTTTTTCTTTTTTC
Organism: Candidatus Pelagibacter sp.; assembly: GCA_002708525.1. The sequence goes on along the minus strand of PAOP01000012.1, from coordinate 8,914 downwards.
GTAAAGTTTTACAAAATCTATATTTCCAGATATTTTAACCNCGGGAAAGCCAGATAATTTTAAGATTTCAATAAATGCTTTTTGTATCTTCGGATAGATTTTTATTTGTACATCACATAATAATAGTCTCGCTAATTTATCTTTATCTGGTTTCTCTTCTTTAATATTTATCACTGTTGAATAAATCATTTCAAAGTTAGTTCTATTTTTTTTTTGCTCTTCATCTAGATACATAAGTTTTGTATTAACCTCTATCATTTTATTCTTAAGTGCCTTTGAAGTAATATCTAATTTTAAACTGTATTTTGAAAGTCTTTCTCTTGCTACAATCAGAGAGTCAGGATTTGGTGTTTCAACAGATAAATCTTTTATGTAACTAAATAAAATTTCATGTTCAATGCTCATTGTTTGTCATCCATATCTTTATATTCACCTTCAATAAAGTCTTCATTTTTATTTTGTGTATTTCTTTTTGTAGAATAGTTTTTAGAGAATTTACCAATAATCAGTTTTCTTGTAACTGGGAAAATAAGCAAAACACCCATTAGGTCTGTTGCAAATCCAGGTAAAATTAATAGAACAGCAGCTATGGTTAATGCTGCTCCAGAAATCATTTCGTAAATGGGCATCTGATTTTTAGTTAATTGAGTGATTCCAGACTTAAAAGCTTTAAAACCCTCATATCTTACATATGCAACACCAATTATGGCTGTTATGAATATAAGACAGACCGTATTGAANGCTCCTATCTGAGATCCTATTTTAATAAATAGGTAAATCTCTAATGCTGGAATTAAGATTAAAAGAAGCAAAACTGTGTTCATTTGTCTATAATGTAAATAGCAGGTTGAAATTATTCAATATAGTAAATATTATTAATATATGAGTTATAGCTTTGAATACATAGATATTATTCTCCTAGCGATGATAGCTGGGTTTATTTTCCTTAGATTAAGAGGAATTTTAGGTAAAAAAACTGGATACGAAGAGGATATAACCCAAAGTTTTCCCCAAGAGACGCCAGTTCCAACACCTAGTAAAAAACTAGATGCAGAAAATTTTGACGATCAAGCAAAGCAAGAATTTTTAAAAGGAGCTAAAATTGCATATGAGACAATTATTACAAGTTTCTCAAAGGGTAGGTTAAAAGACATTAAATCGCTACTCAATGGAGAAGTTTATAATCAATTCAACGAAGCTATATCAGATAGAAATTCAAAAAATTATTCATCAGAAACTACTTTCATTGGAATTAATTCAGCCGAAATAAAAGATCATGAACAAAATGCGAATATGCTAGAGGTTACAGTAGAATTTGTTAGCGAAATTATTTCATGCATCAAAGACAAAGAAAATAAAATTGTATCAGGTGATCCTGAGAAAATTAAAAAAGTTTATGATATATGGAAATTCTCAAAAGATAGCAGATCTCCAAACCCTAACTGGTATTTAGTTGATACCCAAGCGTAGTTGATTAAAAAACTTTCAGACAAAGATATTAAAGATTGGGAAAATTTCTTAAATAGTAAAGATAAAATTGAAAATAAGGATAAATCTTTTTTAAATAACTCAAAAAATTACAAAGAAAAAACTATTGATCTTCATGGTTATACTTTNGAGGAAGCGAATAATAAAATGTATGCATTTATTAATCAATGTTATTTAGATAATGTAAATAAAATTAATGTTATTACTGGTAAAGGATTAAGATCTAAAAATACTGATAACCCGTATCAATCTTCAGATTTAAGCATATTAAAGCATTCGGTTCCTAATTTTATAAAAAATAATTCCGAACTTACTCAAAAAATTTTAAAAATAGATTTTGANTCTGTTAACAGTCCGTCAAAAGGTAGTTTTGATATTTTTTTAAAGAAAAAATAATTTTTATAATTATAAAATAAACTTTGATAAGTCTGTATCTTTTACAAGCTCACCAATATTGTCTTTAATATATTTAGAGTCTACTGTAATTTTTTCGCCACTTCTGTCGGTTGCTGTAAAACTTATATCATCTAAAACTCTTTCAATTATAGTATGAAGTCTTCTTGCGCCAATATTTTCTACAGTTGCATTTACTTCATTTGCAATTGTAGCAATTGTATCAATACCATCTTCAGTAAAATCCAAATCNACATTTTCAGTTTTAAGNAAAGCTTTGTACTGCTTGATTAAGCTNTTATCTGGTTCTTTCAAAATACGTTTAAAATCTTCACTATTTAGTGCATCTAACTCAACTCTTATAGGTAATCTACCTTGTAATTCTGGTAAAAGATCTGATGGTTTAGCTAGTTGAAATGCACCCGATGCAATAAACAAAATATGATCTGTTTTTATAGGTCCATATTTTGTGTTAACTGTAGTTCCCTCAATCAATGGCAGCAAGTCTCTTTGCACACCCTCTCTTGATACATCACCACCAGACCTATCAGTTCTTGCTGAAATTTTATCTATTTCATCTAAGAAAACAATTCCATTATTTTCAGTAGAATTTTTTGCAGATTTTATAATTTTGTCTTGTTCAATTAATTTATCCGCTTCCTCGTTCATTAAAATTTCATGAGACTCTTTAACTGACATTTTTTTCTTTTTAGCTTTATTGCCCATTTGTTTGCCAAGCATATCNGAGATATTAATCATACCAACATTAGCCCCTGGCATACCTGGTATTTCAAAAGATGGCATTTGACTTCCAGANTCACTAACTGCTATTTCAATTTCGTTATNATCTAGATCTCCATCNCTAAGTCTTTTTCTAAAACTCTCTCTNGTTGCAACACTTGCTTTATTTCCAACCAAAGCATCNAAAACNCTTTCTTCNGCNAANTTTTGNGCNTNNGCNTGNACNTNTTTTCTTTTTTTTACTTTTTCCATNGCAATNGCNATNTCTANAAGATCTCTNANNATTTGTTCAACNTCTCTTCCNACATANCCAACNTCAGTAAATCTTGTTGCTTCAACTTTTACAAATGGAGCCTCAGCCAACTTTGATAATCTTCTTGAGATTTCTGTTTTTCCAACACCAGTTGGACCTATCATTAAGATATTTTTTGGAAGTACTTCGTCTTTCATGTCATCATCTAATGCCTGTCGTCTCCATCTATTACGTAATGCAATAGCGACAGCTTTTTTTGCTTTATTTTGACCAACTACAAATCTGTCTAATTCAGAAACAATCTCTCTTGGTGAAAGTGAATTTTGAATATTTTCATTTTCCTTTGTAAATTTTTCTTTGGGAAACGATGTAACGTTAGATTTTTCCATAATTTATAATTTTTCTATACTTAAGTTATCATTAGTGAACACGCATATTTCAGACGCAACCTTAATTGCTTGTCTAGCAATTTCCTCAGCCGATTTATCAGAATCCATTAATACTTTTGCAGCAGCTAATGCATAATTTCCACCTGATCCAATGCCAATTACATCGCCCTCAGGCTCTAAAACATCACCAGTTCCTGAAATAATGTAACTATTTTCTTTGTCACCAATGGCCATAAGTGCCTCTAATCTTCTTAAATATTTATCTGTTCTCCAGTCTTTAGCTAGCTCAACAGCAGCTCTTTGGAGATTACCCGCATGTTTCTCTAATTTAGATTCTAATCTTTCAAATAAAGTTAATGCATCAGCAGTTGATCCTGCAAAACCAGCTATCACATTTCTTTTCTCAATTTTACGAACTTTGTTCGCCGTTTTTTTAATAACCGTATTTCCCATGCTAACTTGTCCATCGCTAGCAACTACAACGTCATTTTTCTTTCTTACTAATACTATGGTTGTCATAACTATTAAATGGATACTAAATTAAATAGTTCAAGTCCTGATCTAGTATTATTGCCATAATTGAATAATAGATATATACCTTTTTTAAATTATGAAGCGTAAAGCCAAAATAAATAGAACAACAAAAGAAACCAACATCAGTGTTGATTTGAACATTGATGGAAAAGGAAAATATAAAATTGATACAGGAATTGGCTTCTTGGATCATATGCTTGAGCAATTGTCAAAACATTCTTCAATGGATCTTAATGTAAAGGCAAAAGGTGATACTCATATTGACCTTCACCACACAACAGAAGATACAGGAATTGCTATTGGTGAATGTTTGAAAAAAGCTTCGAAAAAATTTATCGGCATAAAGAGATATGCGCATATCCTTTTGCCAATGGATGAAACACTAACACGTGTTGCAATAGATGTTTCAAATAGACCATATTTAATTTGGAATGTAAAATTAAAAGTAGAAAAACTTGGTGAAATGGATACTGAATTATTTAAAGAATGGTTCCAAGCGTTTTCGCAAGCTGCAGGAATTACTTTACACGTTGAAAATATTTATGGTGATAATAGTCATCACATTATAGAGTCCTGTTACAAAGGATTAGCAAGAACTCTTAGAACTGCATTAGAAATGGATCCAAAAAATAAAAATACAATTCCATCAACTAAAGGCTCATTATAAAATAAATGAATGTCACTATTGTTGACTATAACTCAGGCAATATAAGCTCTGTAATAAACTCCTTTAAGGAAGTTGCAAAAGATAAAGTAAATATAAAAGTTACTTCAGATTTAGACAAAATTAAATCAAGCGATAAGTTAGTATTGCCAGGGCAGGGTTCATTTAAGAGTTGCGTAGATGCTTTAAACAATATTAATGGTATGGTTCATACTCTTAATGAGTTTGTCATTAATACCAAAAAACCGCTTCTTGGCATATGCGTTGGTTTACAAATGTTTGCAGATATTGGTTTCGAGGAAATTGAGACAAAAGGCCTAGGTTGGATTTCAGGCAAAGTATCTAAAATCGATAATCAGAATGGTAAATTTAAGCTGCCACACATTGGATGGAATGAAATAAATATTTCAAAAGACAGTAAGATTTTTAAAGATATTGAAAATAAATCTCATATGTACTTTGTGCATAGTTATGAATTTATACCCAAAGATGAATCTGTAATTACTGCAAAAACTGATTATTCGTCAAATGTCGTTTGTGCAGTTGAAAAAGAAAATATATTTGGAACTCAATTTCACCCTGAAAAAAGTGATAAAATTGGATTAAAAATTATTGATAATTTTATAAAATTATAAAATGGAATTTAAAACTTGGCTACTAATAGGAATTTTTGGCGTATTATTTGCTGTAGCTATAAGAATTGAGGAAATTTATAAAATTTTATCAAAAAAAAATAAATAAAAATGAGAATATTTTTAATAATTTTAATTTTTTCTTTTCTCAATACCAATTCTATTGCTAAAATAATTGACGTTGGTCTGCACAAAATTCAAGTTAAAAACGATTTTTTCTTAACAAACTGGAATGATTTAGACTTTGATTTTTTACAAGACGTTTGTGAAGGAGCTAGTGTTTGTTATCTAATATCATCAAGCAAAGTTAAAGAAGTAATTGATGAATTACAGAGTGGAAAAGATTATGAACAGATTGATGTTTTAGAGCCTATAATATCTAAAATAAATAAATTAACTTTGTCAGATTATAATAACGCAGGTAAAAATTTACAGAGATTGTTTTCAACCACTAAAGATATTTTAAAGAAGTATAAATCTGGAACAATATATGATTATTATATTATGGGAAGTACAGATGATTACTTAGGACAGTTAGGACTTAATTTTAGTGTAAATGAATTAAGAAATATGAGCAATGAAGAATTAAAAATTTTCAAAAGGGAAATTAAAAAGGAATTAAATATTTCAAAAAATTATTTTCCAATTACCGAAGAGATGGGCATTAGTATAAAAAAGTTTGATCTAAAAAGATCTAAGCTTAATAATCTCTATCTACATTTTAGTGGTGAGATAATTTATTATTACGATAAAAAATACAATTTAGGTAAAGTTAATTATTATATTTCAGAAATTGATGGTAAATTATTCATTTTCGATGGTTACTGCTTGGTCAATTGTAATAATTTTAACTCAGAATTTAAAAAAATAACTGAAAAATCTTTCCAGCAAGTATCCGCAAAATCAGTTACTTCTTCCATAGATCAGGATATTGTGGAAAAGTTAAGACAATTAAACGAATTTTATAAATCTGGAGTTTTGACCAAAGAAGAATTTGAAAAAGCTAAAAAGAGATTATTAAACTAAATGAAAAAAATCTTACTAGTAATTTTCTTTTCAATCTTTTGTTTTCCATCATTTGCAGATAGTCACAAAACAAAATTTAAAGATATCAAAGGATTTAAGAAACAATTTATTTCTATGCATAAAAAGAAAGAAAATAGAATTAATGAGGTCAAAAAATCTGATGGCTTTCCTGTTTATGAAGGCGAAACCAGCATTCAATTTACTGTGAATAGAGAAGATGCAGGATGTGGAACTGGAAAAGCACAAACAACTCAAATTCAATGTGATGGTAAAGGCAACAGGAGTAGACAAGAACTTCATTTAGGTAACATGAAATTGAAAAATAAAGAGTATATTTATGAGTATGCGGTTTACTTTGATGAAACCTATGAACCTTTAGAAAAAGGTGCTGTGGTTATAATTGGACAAATGCATACTGATAATAAAGCAAAAGGTTGTCACAGCTGTTGTCATTTTTGGTTTCAAGATTTTAAGTATAAAGGAGAGCACGTTTATAGTTGGGCAAGTAAAGCAGCATATTCATCTGAACCAGTTGTAATAGGAAAAATTGATGATTTAAAAGGAAAATGGACTCATCTTAAATTCCATGTTTTGTGGAAGTTAGATGAGACTGGAAGGTTTAAAATTTATAAAAATAATGAGGTAATTGCAGATCTAAAAAATATAAAAACTCTCGCAGACACCTGTACTGGAGGATATATGAAAATGGGAATCTATAGACATAGAACAATTGGTTATTGGAACTCAGATTGGGAAAGTTTGAAAGATCAAACAGTTTACTTAGATAGCATAGTTTTAAGAAAACCAAAAAAAGATGAGAAATTTAAAAAAAAATAAATGAAAATTTTTCCAGCAATAGATATTAAAGATAAAAAGTGTGTAAGGCTAGTAAAAGGGGACTTTGATAAGAAAACCGAATATGCGCTGTCACCAGTTGAACAAGCTAAGAAATATAAAGATCACGGTTTCAAAAATTTACATATAGTCGATTTGGATGGCGCTTTAACTGGAAAAACAGTTAACATTGCGATTATTGAGGAAATAGTAGGCAAATTTGACCTTAAAATCGAGGTTGGTGGTGGAATAAGAAATTCGGAAAGCATACAAAAATATTGTGAAGCTGGTGCTGACAAGGTAATTCTTGGAAGTGCAGCAATAAAAGATAAAAATTTTTTAAAAGAAGCTTGTAATAAATTTCCAGATAAAATTGCTTTAGGTTTAGATGCTAAGGATGGATATCTATCTGTTTCTGGTTGGAAAGAAAATTCAAATCTAAAGACCTTAGATTTCTTAAAAGAAGTAAATGACTACGGCATGAGTAGATTAATTTATACTGATATTAATAGAGACGGAATGAAGATGAGTCCAAATTTTATAGAAACTGAAAATATAGCTAATAATTCAAATTATCCAGTTATTATTTCTGGAGGCGTTTCTTCAATTGATGATATTAAAAAAGCTAAAGAATTAAATAATAAAAATATTGAAGGAATTATTGTTGGCAAAGCTATATATGATGGCGATATTCAATTAAAAGAACTTGCAAGAGAGATAGATGCTTAAAAACAGAATTATACCCTGCTTAGATGTTAAAAATGGAAGAGTTGTTAAAGGGATTAATTTTGTGGATTTGCAAGATGCAGGAGATCCAGTTGAGCAGGCTAAAATTTATAGCGATGGTGGGGCAGATGAAATTTGTTTCTTAGATATTACAGCATCAAATGAAAATAGAAACACAATTTATGATGTTGTCGAAAAAACTTCAAAAAAATGTTTTGTTCCTTTAACTGTTGGTGGTGGAGTTAGGAGTGTAGATGACATTAGCAAATTGCTTAACTGCGGCGCTGACAAGGTTTCTATAAATACAGCAGCAGTTCAAAATCCAGAAGTAGTCGAGCAAAGCTCAAAGAAATTTGGATCGCAATGTATCGTTGTTGCAATAGATGCCAAAAGAAACAGAAAAGGATGGGAAATATTCACCCACGGGGGCAGGAATTCAACTGGTATAAATGCTTTAGAATTCGCAAAAAATATGGAAAAATCTGGTGCTGGGGAACTTTTGGTTACTTCAATGGATCAGGATGGAACACAATCAGGATATGATATTGAACTCATGAATAAAATTTCCTCAAGTGTAAATATCCCTGTGATCGCATCAGGTGGTGTGGGTACATTGGATCACTTGGTTGAGGGAATAAATTCTGGTGCAAGCGCCGTTCTAGCTGCATCTATATTTCACTACGGCACTTATTCTGTTAAAGAAGCAAAGCAATATTTGGCTTCTAAGGCTATACCTGTTAGGATTTAATATGTTAAAGATTTTAGAAGATTTAGTAAAACTTGCAAGAGAGAGACAAAACAATCCTGTTGAAGGATCATATACCAACAAATTATTAGAGCACAAAACACTTGCCAAAGAAAAAGTTTTAGAAGAAATAAATGAACTCATTGAGGCTGTAGAACAAGATTCAAATAAAATTCATGAAGCAGCCGATGTTTTTTATCACTTAATTATGTTTCTAGAAGCAAATGGTGTAAAAATTGAGCAAATTATGCAGGAATTATCATCAAGAAAAAAATGATACATACAAAAAATACTTATAAAAACAATAAGTATTCTATGATTTAAATAAAATGTATACTTTTTTATATGAGCCACAAATTCTATAAGCCAGCAAGATCGAGATTACAAAGAAGTGAATTAGCAGTTCCAGGTTCTTCACCAAAAATGTTTGAGAAAGCATTAAATTCTGCTGCAGATTATGTATTTCTTGATTTAGAAGATGCTGTTTCA
>PAOP01000011.1 GCA_002708525.1 Candidatus Pelagibacter sp. | reverse complement strand
CCATTTGATGAAGCAAGATGGGGACTGGCTATAATTGAGGATAGTTTGTGGGAAACAATTCCAAAAGTTTATAGAAGATTAAATAGTATATTTACAAAAAATATGGGCAAAGGACTGCCAAAAAATTTTAATCCAATTGAATTTGGATCTTGGATGGGTGGCGATAGAGATGGAAATCCAAATGTTACAGCAGAAGTCACAAAAGAAGTCATTTTATTATCTAGATGGGAGGCAGCAAAACTTTATGAAAAATCTCTAACAAAGTTAATAAGGTCTTACTCAATGGAGAAAAGTTCAAAGAAAATTAAAAAATTAACAGGCAATTCACATGAGCCTTACAGAGTTTTTTTGAGACCTTTAAGAGATAAAATGAGAATTACCCATAGAGCAATTGAACAGCACATAGTAAATAAAAAACCATTAGATGAAAAAATTTTATTAAGTTCTAGAGAGGAAATTTTAAAACCTTTAAGAATTGTAAGAGAATCACTTGAACAAAATCAAAGTGAAAACATAGCAAGTAGCGATCTATTAGATCTTATGAGAAGAGCTAAATGTTTTGGTATAAATTTAGCTAGATTAGATATTAGACAAGAATCCTCAAGACATTCCCAAGTAATATCGGAGTTTATCAAAAAAAAATATAATCAAAATTATTATAACTGGGAAGAAAAGAAAAAAATAAATTTTTTAATTTCTTCAATGAAAAAAAATAACAATTTAATTAAAAAATTTAAATTTAGAAATAAAGAAAATAAAGAAGTATGGTCAACATTTAATATATTAGCAAACCAACCAAGCGAATGTCTTGGAGCTTATGTTATATCGATGACATCTGCAGCTTCAGATATATTAAGTGTTTTATTTCTTCAAAAAGAAGCAGAGATAAAAAACAGATTAAGAGTTGTTCCATTATTTGAGACACTTGATGATTTGATNAATTCTAAAGAAATAATGAAGTCATTATTTTCTCAAAAATGGTANAGAAAATTAATAAATCATAAACAAGAAGTAATGATTGGCTACTCAGATTCTAGTAAAGATGCTGGTAAAATTTGTGCTAGCTGGCATCAATATAAAGCACAAGAAGATATTGTTAAACTAGCCAAAAAATTTAATATTGATGTAACTTTTTTTCATGGAAGAGGCGGATCCGCAGGAAGAGGNGGTGGACCTATTCAAGCAACTTTAAGATCNCAACCCCCGAATAGCGTTAATGGTAAAATAAGAATTACAGATCAAGGGGAAGTTATTCAGCAAAAATATGGTTACGAACCTTTAGCTAAATATAATCTATGTAGTTATATAGGAGCTGTNACAGAAGCTACATTGAACCCACCTNCAAACCCNAAAAGTGAGTGGAGATCATTAATNGAAAAAATGGCAGAAATTTCTAAAAATTCATATAGAAAAAATATTAATCAAAGTTCTGATTTTATTAAATATTTTAAGACGGTTACACCTCATGTATCTCTAGGAAAATTGTCAATAGGATCAAGACCTTCAAAAAGAAAAAATGTGGATAATATTAAAAGTTTAAGAGCAATACCCTGGGTATTTGCTTGGACACAAATAAGATTGATGCTNCCTGCATGGTTGGGTAGCGCGGAAGCTTTAAGATATTCATCTATAAAGCAATTTAAAAATACACTTTATGACATGGAAAGAAATTGGCCATTTTTTAACTCTATGTTAGATATGTTAGATATGGTTATTTCAAAAGTTGATCCTGAAATTTCAAAAATTTATGAAGANTATNTAGCGGATGAAAAATTGAAAAGAGTAGGAAAAAAACTNAGATTTCAATTTGAAACAATAAAAAAATTAAANAAAAAAATNACACCATCAGAAATAATTAGTGCAAGAAAACAATTTAGATCAAANGTTATAGCAAGAAATATTTACTCNGAGGTTCTTAATATTATCCAACCNATTGTAATAAAAAGGATNAAAAGCTGTAAAAATTCTANTGATAAGAAAAATCTTAATGATGCATTATTGACTTCAATAGCAGGCATATCCGCAGCAATGAAAAATACAGGATAAAATGCCAGAGCTATTAATTGCTTTTGGTGCTGGATTAATTAGTTTCCTTTCGCCATGTGTTTTACCTTTGATACCTGGTTATATTTCATATGTTTCAGGAAGCTCATTAANTGAGTTGTTAGAAAATAAAAATATTAAAATTACACCACTAATTTTATTTACATTTGGATTTTCTTTAGTTTTTATTTTATTTGGAGCTACCGCAACATTTATTGGATCTGTTATCCTAAATAATTCTTATCTTTTAAGAATAATTGCTGGCGTTTTAATAATTATATTTTCGTTACAAATTATGGGATTGATAAATATCAAATTCCTTAATTATGAAAAAAGAATTAACTCAGATATAAAATATGGTACATTCGCCCCAATATTAATTGGAATGGCATTTGGTTTNGGNTGGACNCCTTGTATAGGACCAATTTTAGGATCTATTNTGGTTTTAGCATCTACTGAGGANAATATTAATAAAGGANTATTGTTACTATCTTTTTATTCACTTGGTTTAGCGATACCTTTTATTTTGTCTGGTTACTTAATACAAAGATTCATGATTATCTCAAAAAATTTNAAACAAAAAATGAATCTTNTATCAAAAATTGGGGGTANCTTATTATTTTTGACTGGAATACTAATAATTACTAATCAACTTCAAGCTTTAGGTTTCTTTTTATTGAAGTATATTCCTGCCCTTCAAAATATTGGATAATTATGAAAATTTATCAAATCGATTGTAGTGCTAGGAAAGAGGGATCAACTTCAAGAATGTTGGCAAAAAAATTGTTAAACAAGATAAAGAAGCCAAATGATGAATTGGTTTATAGGGATTTAGATGATGAAATGTTGTTTGTTTCAGGATTAACTGAATCTGGTATGAAAATTCCAGAAGATGAACAAAATGAAAATCATAAAAAAATGTTTGAATTATCAGATAAATTAGTAATGGAATTAACAGAGGCAGACACAATTATAATCTCTGTTCCAATTTATAATTTTGGTCCACCNGCAACATTAAAAGCNTGGGCTGATCTTGCTGCACGAGTAAAAATGACATTTAAATATTCAGAAGATGGTAAAAGAATCGGTCTACTAGAAGATAAGCAGGTATATTTAGTAATCACATCTGGCGGAACAAAAATTCAAGGTGAAGAAGATTATTTAACACCATGGTTGATACATATGCTCAATTTTTTTGGAATTAAAAAAATAGATATTATAGGTGCAGATCAAATGGCTTTTGATTATGAAAAATCAATTAAACTTGCAGAAAAAAAAATTGAGGAAATAAACTAGATATTAAATTTTCTTTTTAAGTGTCTCAATTTTCCCTCTGTGCTATCATAGTCAATATAACAACCTTGTAAAAATCTATTTCCTTCGTTTACGTCAAATTTTGTTCTTCCATGAAGTAATCGATAATTATCCATCATTAATAAATCTCCAGGTGACAATTTAAATTCTACCCTATATTTATCTGAATTATACATATTTGAGATTTTACTTCTTGCTTTATAATATAAATTAAGTTCATTTTTTTCCAGTATAGGAACAAAATCTAGTCTTGGGCTGAATTTAACCTGTTTAAATTTTTTATCACTATCGAGTTTTATTAATTCTGACCAATTTTCTAAAACAACATCTTTATCTATGAATTTAAATTTTACTTTTACCTTAGTTAATATCTCATAATAATCTGGATAATTTTTTTTTAAATCTTCAGTAACCGTGTAACCATCAACCAGTGTTGAAAATCCACCACTTACTTCATTTATGATACAATGTAGTATTTGTATACAAGGTACTGGATTTCTATATGGATTATCTGTATGTGGGGCAAGGGGTAAAGAGGTATATGCTAGATCATTTGGATTAGGTTCAGATCTTACATTAAAAAATTCACCAAAATTAGTCCTACGCACACTTCCAATTGAATTAGCAAATTTTACTAAAAAATTATCATGAGTTGGTACATTTTTTATTATAACAAATCCAAATTTGTAAAAAGATACAAGTAAATCAAACATTTCTTTTGTTTCAAAAAAATCATTTGAAAACTCATAATTTTTCAATTGTTTTAATTTCGAGTCCCATTTAATTTTTTCAATTGAATTAATATCTATGTCTGTTTTAGAATATTCCTTTATAATCTGATTTGTATTTAGCTTTAAATTTGTACCGTCATTAAATGTTAATTTTAAAGTTTCATTATCTATATTTGCCGTTTTAATTTTTATATCATAATTAAGAGCTGTTGGATCAAATAGTCTCTGTTGTGTTTTCTGATCTAAATATTCTGTGCCATTAATTCTTTCNCGAAGCCAAAANGGGTGAATTTCTTGTGAACTAGATCCATTATTAATTAACACTTTTGTAGAATCAATTTCAATTTTCATACTAAANTTAAATTTTCACTCAAATTTATTTTTTTTTCAAGCAAATTAATTTGATGTAAAATATTTATTTATTTGTTACAGAGTTAATCATAACTATGAATAAATTTATTGAATATAATAAATATTATAAATTTCTTAATTCTTTAGCTAAAGATCTTACTAAATTCTATTATTCTAAATTAGACAGAAAATTTACTGTAAAAAATAAGGAAAAAGGAGATAAATACGACCCTGTTACCACTTCAGACAAAGCTTTTGAAAAATTTATAAGATTAAAAATTACAAAAAAATTTCCAACTCATCAAATTATAGGTGAGGAGTTTGGTCTCAAAAAGTCTAAAAGTGATTTTTCATGGATTATAGACCCTATTGATGGAACAAGATCATATGTAATTGGAAATCCNACATGGAGTAATTTAATNTCATTAAATTATAAAGGAGTACCTGTTNTTGGTTTGGCTAATTTTCCTAAGCTTAAAAAATATTATCTTAATAGAAATAATAATACTGCATANGTNTTNGAAAATAATAAAAAAACTAAACTNAAAGTNAATAAAAAAATAANTTATAAAAATATAAAAGTTGCAGCTGCNTTTCATAGATATTTATCTTTAAAACAACAATCNAAAATTANNAAATTTATAAAAAAAATGCAGTTTCCATGTTCAGATGCATTAACNTATTGTCAGCTAGCAGAAGGAANATTAGATATAGTAGTACAATGTGGNAATAAAATTTGGGATATACATCCCATCATTCCTATTGTTAAAGCATCAGGTGGTATTATTTCAACATGGGAAAATAAAAATCCAATTTTAGCAGGAAATGTTCTTCTGTCTAATAATGTAAAAAATCATGAAAAAATTTTGAAATTATTAAAACCTGCAACATGAAAAATATAATAGTTCTTCAACATATAAAAATTGAAGACCCTGGGTATATAAAAGACTTAATGATAAATGACAATTTTAATATTACAACAATAGAACTCGATGAAGGTGAAAAAATACCAAATAATTTAAATGAATTTGATGCAATGTTNTGTATGGGNGGACCAATGGATACNTGGATGGAAAAACAATATCCTTGGTTAATTGATGAAAAAATAAAAATTAGAGAGTTTGTTTTAAATTTAAAAAAACCATATTTAGGCTTTTGTTTAGGTTGTCAATTGCTTGGNGAAGTGATNGGTGGNAAAGTTGTAAAATCAAAAAATCCAGAAATTGGAATTTTAAATATAAATTTTTTAAGTGAAAAAAAAAANGATTTATTATTTAATGAATTTCCAGANCAAATAAAATCATTACAATGGCACTCTTANGAAGTCCAAGATCTTGAANANATTAGNGATGTTAAATTAATTGGNTCNTCACCAGAAACCAAATATCAAATTTTTAAATTTCAAGAACANGCTTATGGAATTCAGTTTCATATAGAAATNAAAGATACAACNGTAAATGANTGGGGNTGTGTTCCTGAATATAAGTCAGCANTAGAAAGCCAGCTTGGAGAAGGNGCTCTTCAAAAATTTGATAAAGATGCAAATGATAATATAGAGGATATGAATAAATATTCGAAAATACTCTATGAAAACTTCAAAAAACTACTGAATTAAATAGCTTTTGTTTCTATAATTATTAGGCTAAATTTTGGTTTAAATAATTAAGGAGATGATGATGAAGTTTAAAANTTTACTTAAAATTACATTGGCTCTATTTATNGTTTTGGCACCNACNCAACTTTTTGCAAAAACTATAAAATGGTCAATGCAAGGAGATAGTTTAACTTTAGATCCACANGCGCAAAATGAGGGTCCAACAACTCAAGTTTCAAGACAAGTTTATGAGGCACTTGTAACTAGAGGTTTNGATATGTCAATTGAGCCTCAATTAGCAACAGAGTGGAGAACNCAAGGAGAAAACACTTGGATATTTACTTTAAGAGAAGATGTTAAGTTTTCTGATGGATCAAAAATGACATCTAAAGATGTCGTTTTTAGTATTTTAAGAGCAAAACAAAGAACATCAGATTTTAAAGAATATATAAGTACAATTTCAGGAGTTGANGCGGTAGGTGATTATAAGGTTGAAATTACTACAAGCAAACCAAATCCAATTCTTTTAAATCAACTTTCTAACATATTTATTATGTCTAGAGATTGGAGTGAAAAGAATTTTGCTGTTACAGCTCAAAACTGGGATGCTGGTCAAGAAACTTTTTCTGCCACAAATGCAATGGGTACAGGGCCATTTAAGATTACTTTAAGAGAGCCAAACACAAAAACAGTGTTTAAAAGAAATAAACATTGGTGGGGTGAAATGAAAGATAGCAAAGTAACACAAATTGAATTACTNCCAATTAAAAATGCTGCAACAAGAGTTGCNGCTTTATTATCAGGAGAGATTGATTTAGTTACTGATGCTCCNGTTCAAGATTTGGCACGTATAGGATCTTCTGCAAGTCATAAAGTTGAGAGTACAGCNCAAATGCGTACAATTTTCTTAGGAATGGATCAAGCTGCAGATAAATTAAGAACAGGTAATACAGGTGANAATCCATTTAAAAAGAAAGCTGTAAGACAAGCTTTGTATCAAGCGATTGATATCGAAGCNATTAAGAAAAAAGTTATGAGAGGTTTAAGTGAACCAGCAGGAATAATAACTTTCCCTGGAGTTAATGGATATACNAAAGAGCTNGATAANAGATTACCATACGATGNANANGCTGCAAAAAAATTGTTAGCAGATGCAGGTTATCCNAATGGTTTTGATGTAGANTTAAGATGTCCAAATGACAGATATGTTAATGATGAAGCAATATGTACTGCTGTAGTTGGAATGCTTGGTAAAATAGGAGTAAACGTAAATCTATTTGCACAAACTAAAAGTAAGCACTTTAAAGAGTTAAAAGATAACCAAGGTGACTTNTATATGCTTGGCTGGGGAGTGCCTACATTAGATAGCCACTATGTNTTTCATTACTTNTATGANTCAGGAGCAAGCTGGAATAAAGTTAATTTTAGCAATGCAGACGTAGATGCAGCAATAAGAGTTATGGAAGGTGAAGTTAACTTAGAAAAAAGAAATGCCGCTATTGCAAAAGCTTGGGAAATTGTAAAAGATGATATTTCATATCTACCTTTACACCACCAAGTAATTTCTTGGGCATCTAAAAGTGATGTAGATGTTCCTATTAGACCGAATAACGAACCGTTATTCCGTTTTGCTAGCTTTAAATAAAACGAACTTTTACAAGCCCTTTAAAAAATAAAGGGCTTGTAAGTAATTAATTTTCTAACATTGATTAAATATTTTTTTAAGCGTTTATTCCAATCAGCAATGGTGATGCTTGTAGTTGCCTTTGTGTCTTTTTCATTATTTAATTTTGTTGGTGATCCTATAAATAATATGGTGGGTGAGGAAACATCNGATGAAGAGAGAGCTGAACTTAGGGAAACATTAGGCTTAATGGACCCTATACATATTCAATTTTCTAGNTTTATTGTTAATGCAAGNAAAGGAGAGTTTGGAATTTCTTATCAATTGAGAAGACCTGTTTCTGATTTAATTATTGAAAGATTGCCTGCAACCATTGAATTGGTTGTAGTATCAGCTTTAATAGCACTTATTTCAGGTACTTTACTTGGGGTTTATACTGGAATTAATCGAAAAGGCTTTTTAAGCGATGCTATTTTGGCAATATCTTTGTTAGGAGTTTCTCTACCAACCTTTGTGATAGGAATTTTATTCATATATTTATTTGCAGTTATATTAGGTGTTCTACCTTCATTTGGAAGAGGAGATGTNGTAGATTTNGGTTTTTGGTCTACAGGATTTCTCACAGTATCTGGATTAAAAGCAATAATTCTACCTTCGGTTACACTTAGCCTTTTTCAAATGACTTACATAATAAGATTAGTTAGAGCAGAAATGATGGAAATATTACAAACGGATTACATTAAATTTGCAAGAGCTAGAGGCATAAGCGAAAAAAGTATTAATTACAAGCATGCTCTTAAAAATGGATTAATTCCAGTAATAACTATCGCAGGAATAAATATTGGAACATTAATAGCATTTTCAATTATTACAGAAACTGTTTTTCAGTGGCCAGGNATGGGATTTTTATTTATTCAAGCAGTTCAGTTTGTAGATATTCCTATNATGTCAGCATATTTAGTTTTTATAGCTTTTGTCTTCGTTATGATTAATTTTATAGTAGATATTTTGTATTATTTCATAGATCCAAGAATAAGAGTTAAAGGAGATATGATAAGTGGATAATAAAACTTTNACTAGATGGGAAAGAATTAAGGATAGCGATATCTATTTTAGTTTTATTAAATCNCCNACTGCAATAATTTCATCTTTTATATTNNTANTAATTTTCTTTTGTTCTTTCTTTGTAGAATTTGTAACTCCTTANAATCCATTTGATCCATCATCTTTGTCATTAATGGAAGCTTTTACNCCACCATCATGGACAGANGATGGTNTGGCAAAATTTATTTTAGGTACAGATGGACAAGGTCGAGATATGTTATCAACAATACTATATGGTTCTAGAATTTCATTAATAGTTGGATTTTCAGCAATCTTATTTAGTCTTGTACTTGGAGTTGCACTTGGATTGACTGCTGGATATTTTGGCGGAAAATATGAAATGATTGTAATGAGATTAACTGATGTACAATTAACAGTTCCAAGTATTTTGATGGCATTGTTAGTAGATGGAATAGCAAGAGGTATAATATCCAGAGAATTACATGATGAAATGGCAATATATGTATTAATTTTTGCAATTGGAATTTCCGAATGGCCTCAATTCGCCCGAGTATCTAGAGCAGCTACACTAGTAGAAAAAAATAAAGATTATGTTTCAGCCTCAACAATTATTGGTGTTTCGAATCTAGTAATAATGTTCAAACATATTTTACCAAATATTCTTAGACCTATTTTAGTAATTGGAACAATAGGATTGGCTTTAGCAATTATTGCTGAGTCTACTTTAAGTTTTTTAGGAGTCGGCGTTCCACCAACTACACCATCATTAGGAACTTTAATTAGATTAGGTAACGATTTCCTTTTTTCCGGTGAATGGTGGATCACATTTTTTCCTGCAATTTTTCTAGTAATATTAGCATTTTCAATAAATTTATTGGGAGATTGGATGAGAGACACATTAAATCCTAAATTAAAAAAATGAGCTTTTTAAAAATAAATAATCTAAGCGTTGAATACAAAATGAGAAGAGAGACTGTAAATGCTGCTAAAAATGTGAATATTGGAGTAAGCAAAGGTGAAATTTTAGGATTAGTTGGGGAGTCTGGCTCAGGCAAAAGTACAGTTGGAAATGCGATCATTAATTTAATTGACGAACCTGGTAAAGTTTCAAATGGATCAGTTATTCTTGGAGACATTGATATTCATAAAGACACAAATAATATTATTAAATATAGAGGGAATAAAATTGGATTAATTTTTCAAGATCCACAAACATCGTTAAATCCTATTTTGACAATTGGTGAGCAATTAATAGAGACAATTCAAACACATTTGAAAGTAAACAATGAGGAGGCAAAAAAAAAAGCTATTAATCTATTAAAAGAAGTTGGCATTAATGATGCACAAAATAGATTTGATAATTATCCTCACCAATTTTCAGGTGGCATGAGACAAAGAGTAGTTATTTCATTAGCTTTATGTTGTGAACCAGAGCTATTAATTGCAGATGAGCCAACAACAGCTCTCGATGTATCTATTCAATCACAAATATTAGATTTAATTAAAAAACTAACTAAAGAAAAAAATTTAGCAGTCATACTTATTACGCATGATATGGGTGTCATAGCAGAAACAACAAATAGAGTTGCAGTTATGAAAAATGGAAATCTTGTTGAAATTGGTAAGACAAAAGAAATTTTAACTCAACCAAAAGAGATTTATACCAAAAGTTTAATAAGCTCTGTTCCACCTACAAATAAAAAAATTTCAAGATTTATTATAATTGAAAAAGAAAATAAAACTAAGATTTCACCCAATATCAAAATATTAAATAGATGGACAAAAAGAAAAATTATTACACAAAATTTAGTAGAGGTAAAAAATATTTTTAAAACTTTTGATGATAATTTTTTTACTGAAAATTCTAAAAATTCTGTTATGGCGGTTGATGATGTTTCGTTTGAAATAAAAGAAGGAGAAACTTTTGGTTTAGTAGGAGAAAGCGGTAGTGGAAAGTCAACAATAGCAAAAATGATAGTAAATTTATACAAACCTAGTTCTGGAGATATTTATTTTGATAATAATTGTATAACAAGAATAAAAAATAACCAAGAAATGATGAAATTTAGAAAACAAATACAAATGATTTTTCAAGACCCTTACTCTTCCTTGAACGGAAGATTAAAAGTAAAAGATATTATTGCTGAACCTATTAGGTTACACAATCCAAAGATAAGCAATANAGATTTGGATAGTTATATTTATGATCTATTGGAGTCAGTTGAGCTAACTCAAACATCAGCCGAGAGATATCCACATGAATTTTCTGGCGGACAAAGACAAAGAATNTCTATTTCGAGAGCACTNGCTACNCAACCAAGATTNCTAGTTTGTGACGAACCGACATCCGCTCTAGATGTTAGTATTCAAGCTCAAATTTTAAATCTATTAAAGGATCTTCAGGAACAACTGAATTTGACAATATTATTTATTAGTCATGATTTACCAGTAGTAAGACAAATGTGTGATAGAATAGGTGTACTTAAAAATGGNAAACTATGCGAAGTTTCAAATTCTGAAGAACTTTTTGAAACACCAAAACATAATTATACTAGAGAATTAATAAGATTAATGCCAAAAATNGAAACAATTTATAACTAAGGAGGAATATGGCTATTTATAAAATGATTAATGAAAACGAAGCAACTGGGAANGTTAAAGAAGTATATGAAGATATTAAAAAGAAAAGAAATACTGATTACATAAATAATTTTTGGAAAATGCTAGCAAATGATCCAGATACACTTGAAAGGACTTGGGTTTCACTTCAACAAGTAATGAAAAAAGGGGCACTGGATGAACTAACAAAAGAATTGATTTATGTAGCAGTTTCTATGACTAATAGTTGCAAATATTGCACAACTACTCATAGTCATGCAGCTTTAAAAAAGGGAGCNACCAATGAGATGTTAAGCGAATTAATAGCTGTAGTTGGAATGGCAAATGAGAATAATAAANTAGTAGAGTCCTATCAAGTTGAGGTAGATAAAATNTATGAATCATAGAGCTCAAGCTATATTAGACTTTTGGTTTGATGATATGGTTGTAGAGAAAAGATTTAAAANAGACAAAAGTTTTGATCAATTAATTTTTGATAAATTTAAAGANGATCATGAAAAAGCNANATCTAATGAATATGATGATTGGCAAGANCAACCTTTAGGATGTTTAGCATTAGTAATTTTATTAGATCAATTTTCTAGAAATTTATATCGTGATAACAAAAAAGCTTTTGAATATGACTATAAAGCNAGATTAATTGTAAATGATGCAGTTTATAATGGATATCTTGATGAAATGGATGAATACCAGAGATTTTTTATGTTATTACCATATATACATAGTGAAGAAGTGATAGATCATGATCGTGCATACAAACTTTTAGATAATTACTTAAAAAATCATCCTAANTATAATGAGATTAAAAAATTTTGGAAAGANCATACATTGGTAATAAAAAGATTTCATAGATATCCTCATAGAAATAAGGTTTTAGATAGAAGATCTACTCCAGAGGAAATCAAATTTTTAGAAGAGCCAAATTCNTCTTGGTAGCTAGATTGAAAACAAAATATATTTATAAAATTTGTAAACAAACTGAATGGGANAAAGCNCTTAAGGAAGGGGTATTCAAAGGNTCTAGAATAGATATTTTAGATGGCTTTATTCATCTCTCCAAAAAAAATCAAATTAATTCAACGCTTAATAAATATTTTTTAAATCAAAAAAAATTAGTATTGTTAAAAATAAGTTGTGAAAATTTAAAAAAACTTACCTATGAAAAATCTAGTAATAATAAAGTTTATCCTCATCTATATTCTAATTTAANCATAAAAAGTGTCATGGAAGTAAAAAAAATNGATAATTAGTCTATAGGATAATCCCAAGCATCGCCNCCAATTACTTTTGAGATTGCTGAGAAATCTTTATCATTATTTCCTTCTTCGCAAAACTTTGAATAAATTTCTAAAGCCATTTTTCCTAAGGGAGTATCAGCTTTTGCATTTTTTGCACATTCGTTTGCAAGCTTCAAATCTTTATTCATCATCCCTGCAGAAAATCCTGGTTTATATTTATTATTTGANGGAGTGCCATCAATTAGTCCAGGTAGAGGAGGATAAACAGAAATAGGCCAACTATTTCCAGATGCATTTTTCATAATTTCATGCACTTTTTTAATATCAATATTTAATCTTTTTGCTAGCATTAGTGATTCTGATGCTGCAATCATAGTAATGCCTAAAGACATATTGTTACAAATTTTTGCACCATTTCCACTTCCTATTGCGCCTGCATGNTAAATATTTTTACCCATAATTTTTAAGATTGGCAAAGCTCTTTCATATGCCTCTTNTGTACCTCCTACCATAATGTTAAGAGATGCCTTTTGAGCCCCCATGACACCTCCACTTACCGGAGCATCAATCATCATAATTCCTTTTTTANTNGCTTGTTTTCCTATCTCTTTTGATGTCTCTATATCAATTGTTGAACAGTCAATTAATAAACAATTATTTGAAACTTTATTAATAATTCCATCATCNCCTAGGTAAATTTCTTTTGAATGTCTACCCTCGGGTAACATTGTTATTACNGTTGAAACTTGCTCATTAATTAAATTATCCAGGTTATTAATTGTATCCATTCCTTGNGNCGCTGCTTTTTTTAGCATTTTGCTCGAAACATCAAATACTCTCAATTTTTTTCCAGCTTTTAGTAAGTTTTCTGCCATTGGATTTCCCATATTGCCTACACCAATAAAAGCGATAATATTATTCATAAATTCTCCCTTTTTTTTTCTATTAATTACAATATTAATCATGATTAATGAATTGGATATTTGTATCAGTAATTGCTGCTTTTTTTCAAAATTTAAGATCATCTTTTCAAAAAAAAATTAATAAAGATGTATCAACTATNGCATCCACATATGTAAGATTTTCTTTTGCATTACCTTTTGCTTTTTTATTATTTTTTTTATATTTCAAAGATTTATCAGTTTTGGGAGATATTTTAATTCAACCNAATTTTTTATTTAATGTCACTTTAGCATCAATTTTTCAAATTATTTTTACATTTGTACTATTATATCTTTTTAGATTTTCTAATTTTGTTGTTGGTACATCTCTAAGCAAAACAGAAGTTATCCAAGTTGCAATTTTTGAGTATTTTATATTAAATGAAAAATTAACCAAATTAGGAATAACNGGNATTATAATTTCAACTTTGGGTGTTATAATTTTATCTATAAAAGATTTGAANNTNTTTATTCGTAATATTTTTTCTAAAACTACATTAATTGGATTGATATCAGGATTGTTCCTCGCACTNAGTGTTGTATATTTTAGATCTGCNGCTCTTTCTTTAGAAAATTTTGAAAATAGTTTTGACAAAGCTCTAGGAACTTTATTTTTTGGTTTGTTAATTCCAACAATAATTTTAACAATTTATCTGTTAATTTTTGAAAAATCAGAATTTAAAAAACTTTACAACGATAAATATGAATGTGTTTTAATTGGAATTGCTGGTTTATTAGCTTCTTTGTCATGGTTTTATGCTTTTACTTTAATACAATCTTCATTTGTAAGAGCGGTAGGCCAAGTAGAATTATTTTTTAGCTATATTTCTTCAAAGTATTTATTCAAAGAAAAAATAAAAACTACCGAAATTATTGGAATAATTATGTTTATATTTGGAGTTACAATATTGTTACTATCTAAAGTTTAACTTGTTCGCCCCAAGTAATTAACCATAATTACCCCTATGACTATTAAGCAAATTCCAATAAATCCATAAAGATTTGGAACTTGATTATATTTAAGCACTCCAAATAATACCACACCCGCAACTGTTAGACCGCTATAAGTTGAATAGCTAAAAGCAACTGGTATTACTGACATTGCTTTAGCAAGAGAAAACATTGTAATACACATCAATCCTAAACAAGCAATAGTTGGGGTTAACTTCGTAAATCCATCTGAAACTTTTGCCAAACTATTGGCAGCTATGCCTGTGCTTATTCCTAGTGCTAGAATTAAATAACCTACAAATGGTTTCATATTATGTACTTTTACCTAATAAATTTACAATTAAAACTCCTGCAATAATTAATATTAATCCTAATATAGTATAGAAATCTGGAACTTGATTAAATTTATAAACACCTACTAATGTAGTTGCAATTATACACAAACCAGCAAATGAGGCATACGTAACTCCAACAGGTATTGACTTCATTACTAGTGACAGCGTGAACATACACCCAACAATTGTTATTGCTGTAATTATACTTGGGATTATCAATGTAAATCCTTGTGCACTTTTTGCAAATCCATTTGAAGCTGTTCCTAAAATAACAGCAATAATTAGAATTATATAGGGTAAAAAATTATTCATTTTTAATTGACCAATTTATAGCATCTTCCATTCTATCATCACCCCAAAATATTTCATCACCTACTATAAATGATGGACTACCAAAAACTTTGTGATGCCTTGCTTCATTAGTGTTAAATAAATATTGATCCTCAATTTCTTTTGAATTTGCTTCGTTTATAATATTTTCTTTATCAAGACTAAGCTCATTACAAATTTCAGATAAATTTGGTTCAGTTGCTGGCTCTTTTCCATCTTGAAACCATCTTTTATAGGTTAATCTTATATAATCAATTCCCCATCCTTTTTTTAATCCAAGGATTGCAAGTTTATTTGCTAAATCAAATTCAGTTAGCGGGTAGGGCACAGGAGTTTTGGCAAAAAAACCATAACTCTTTGCTCTTCTCTCTATATCTCTCCACATATAATCAACTTTATTTTGCTTATCTTTTGGAAATGGAATGTTATTCATTTCCTTCATAATAGCTCTAACACTGAAAGGAAACCAATTAAAATTTACATTGTGTTTTTTTTCTACCTCTGAAATTCTTGTGACAGTTAAATATGTATAAGTACTTCCGATAGAAAAATAAAAATCAATTTTTTTCATTAAACAATATTAACCCATAAATCATAAATATCTATGGGTTAAAATTCAATTTGTAATTACTTAGGCATAGGCGTCGCGCCAGTTTCTAAACTAAAGATTTTTCCATCTTTATATTTATAAACAGCCATTACAGCTTCAACATTTCCATCATCAAATGTTACAAATGCATGGTGAACACCGATTTCATCATTTTCATAAACTATTCTTACGTCCCTTTGTTTAATATCACCACTCATTGCCCATTTAATTACATCACCTTTACTTAATGTATTTCCAGACTTATGCATTGTAAATTTAAAATCATCATGTAAAATCTCATTCATCGTAGCCTCATCTTTATCTTTGATGGCAGCACTATATTTTTCCAACATTGACATATTTATTTCTCCTTTATGATCCTTCTATTATTATTGCATTAGACACAGAATTTTCTAGTCTAATTTTTTTTATTGGTTGATAATCATTGCTATTATAAAACTCCTTTGCTTTTTCGTATGATGGAAATTTTATTACGACAGTTCTTGGATATGACCAATTGCCCTCAATTACCATAGTTTCTCCACCTCTTATTATGTATACTCCTCCATATTTTTCAGCAATAGGTTTTACTTTTTCTATATACTCTTTGTAGTTATCTGGTTTTTTAACGTCTATATTAAAAATCAAATAACCATTCATACTTTTCCAATTAGATAATATTTTGCCATACTACATTTCAACCTTTGTTAAATCCCAAGCAGTCATTTTAATAACACACTCATCATAAATTGCTTTTCCAACTGGATGTGTACCAGATACTAGTTCTTTCATTTTTTCCATATTATGAACAAATACCTTAAACATAACACCACTTTTGTCTGGTTTTACTGCTCCTATTGTTTTTTCTGGATGAGCTGCTGATTTTCTAACGCTCATACCTTCATCTGATTGCATCCATCCCATAAATTTTTCAAGCTTGCCTTCTTTTAAATCTACAATCACTAGCACTTCTTTTTCCATTATTTCCTCCTTATTTTTAATTTTAAACTGTTAACTTTAATTACTTTAGTATTTTTGTTGCACCTATTTCAACTACTTTAATAATTATACTCCCCTGTCTATTTGACTGGTGTCATAATTTTTTGACCTTCAACTCCAATTGCAACAACAATCGCTTTAACAGGGACATCTCCAATATTTTTTGATTCATGGACTACACCCACATCCTCCACAAATGCGTCTCCAGCTTTATAGATATAGCTTTTACCACCTTGGGTGAGTTCAATCTCACCTTGTTGGATCATTATTAACACTGGAAAAGAGTGAGTATGAGGAACAACTGGACCTCCAACAGGAACATTAA
>PAOP01000010.1 GCA_002708525.1 Candidatus Pelagibacter sp. | reverse complement strand
CTCTCCCNTATCTTAAGACAAAGTACCATCGGCGCTGAAAGGCTTGACTTCCGAGTTCGGAATGGGATCGGGTATAACACTTTCGCAATAACCACCGGCGGAATTCTTATACATGTTTATAAAAAGATGTAAATAATCAATTTATAAATTTAATCTTTCAAAAAGTCATAGATTATGCTTTTTTTTTAAATTTAAGGAGTTAAATGTCATTTTATTAAATTATAAGTTATTATTAATAGTGTCNTCANAAATAAATTTTTTTAATAATCGNTTTTCAAANGATTTTTTNCATTTTTCAGCAGTAATTTTACTTTCAATTTTTCCATTACTGTTTTTTATTGGTACAGGCATAGTTAATTTAGGAATCATAATTTTAGATATAATATTTATTTCAGAAATTTTCTTTAAAAAGAGATTAAATTTTTTCAAAAATTATATTTTCTATTCTTTAATGCTCCTATGGATTGTTTTTTTNATTAATATTTTNTTTAGTATAGATACTTCAAATTCTTTGAGCCGTAGTTTTGGGTTTATTAGATTTATTTTTTTTATAATGTNAATTATATATTATTTTANTATNNATAATNAAAAATATAAAAAAATAATCTTATATAGCTGGTTGANAATTTTTATTATCACAAGTTTAGATTTAATATTTGAGTCAATAAATGGTAGAAATATTTTAGGCTTTGAGTCTTATATTCATGGAAGATTGGCGGGGTTTTTTAATGATGAATTGATTATAGGACATTTCTATTATGCTTTTATATTGATAATAATATCCTTTATAGTCAAAATATTATCTAANAATAAACTAAAAATAGATAATAAACAATATGATTTTAAAAATNTAGTTTATGTTTTTATATTTATATTTTTATTAATTTCATTTTTAATTGGAGAAAGGTCAAATTTTATAAAAGTTTTAATAATGATCTTATTGTTTACNTTTTTCTTTGAACCAAAACTTTTTAAGTTAAAGATANTTCTATTTTCATTATTCTTTNTNTCTATATTCTTAATTATTTATGTTAACGACCAGTATAAAAAAAGATTTATTTCACATTTCATAAACCAATATTTAGAAAACCCAATTGAAAATATTTTTAAGTCGGAACATGGTGGTCATTATTTAACCGCACTTAAAATTTATGATAACAATAAAGTTTTTGGTGTAGGAATTAAGAATTATAGTGAAGAAATAAAAAAAAAAGAATACAAAGATTTTTTTTACTATAATTCAATAAACCCATCTACACATCCTCATCAGATACACTTTGAGTTTCTTGCTGAGCAAGGATTATTTGGATATTCTATGTTTTTGATTTTTTTTATTTATCATTTTTATGTTTTTATAAAAAAGAAAAGTTTTAATGATAATTTCAATTTATCTGGTTTACTTTTCNTATTTACAAGTTTGTTGCCAATATTACCCTCTGGAAGTTTTTTNACCTCACATGCTGCAGCGCTATTTTGGATGAATTTTGCATTCATGAACCTAAANCANATAAAAATAAANTATTTCNNAAAAAATTGATTAAGTTTAAGATATAAAATTAAGTAAATACTTACGTTAAATGTAAACAATGTAACTTGTANGGTAGTATGTTGTATANTTTGAATNGCTATTAAAAAAATTATCGCATTATATAAAATGATAGTTAAAGCAGATAANCAATTAGATANATTTTTATTAAAGTTAAATTTTTGATAAATACATAAAAACAATAAATGATGAAAATGCTTATTATCTGGTTTAAAAGGTGATTTTTTAAATTTTATTTTNCTAATAATTGAAAATANTATCTCAAATGCAGGATACCATAATAATAAAGCTATAAAATATGGTGAAAGGAGCTGATTATTTTCATAGATTTGTAATAGAAAAAATCCAAACAAAAAACCAATAAGATAAGATCCTGAGTCACCCAAATACAATTGGTTAAANATATTAAACAAAATTAAATAAATAAAAATCATTATTATTAGGGTGATATCTAAATTAGTTAAAAAAGAATATTCAANTAATCTTAAATTAAAAACAATTAAAACTATCATAAAATAATAAGACAAAACTANCCCATTGAGTCCATCAATAAAATTTGTTCCATTTATTAAAATCATTAAACAAAAAAGAGTAAAAAATAAGCTGAATAAATAATTCTGTAACATTAAATCAAATGCATCTATTCTAACTGATGTTAAGGTATAATTTGAATAGAATAAAAACAAAAAAATAATAATAAACTGACTTAAAAATCTTAATTTTGCTGATGAAAAAAAACCAATATCAGAAAATAAACCTAACAAAAAAATTGTAAATAAAGNTATACTTAAAATTATAGAATAATCATAAGTTACCAAAAAAAAAATAGGGATTAAAAATATACCTCCTGATAACTGAATTTTATTTTTACTAAAAAACTTCTGATGTTTATCACCAGAATAATTTGGAAGAATATTTTTATTAGTTAAGAAAAAATTAACTAGATAAATAAAAAAGGGATAAATTATTATAACAATAGTTTTGAACATTAGTTAATTTTTTTTTAAAAAATTTATTGATAAACAAAATAAATTAAAAATTGATCTAAATAAACCATAATTCATATAAATNTAATAAACTCTAAACCCATCAAATANTTTTTGAATTGTTGATGANGATAANGAATTGTCTAATTTTCTCCAATAAGTTANTTTCTNGTTTAGTCCAAATATTGTGATTTTTTTTTTAAGTAANNTTAACCAAAGAATAAAATCTTCNTTGGTTTTTGTATTTGGAAATTTAATATTTTTTGAAAAAATTTTTTTTTTTAGAACCATTGTAGAAAGTCCAATATCACAAGAGTATAATAAATCTTCTACTTTATAAAAATTTCTAGCATATCTTATAGAACTTTTTTTATTTTCTTTATCAACAACTTGATATGATGTGTGTGATGCTAAACAATTATGATCTCTCATAAATTTTATTTGAAATTTAAGTTTATTTTTATCCCAATAATCGTCAGCATCCAAAAAAGCAATAAATTTACCTTTTGAAATTTTTATTCCTTTATTTCTTGATAAACCTGCTCCAATGAGTTTGTAGTTTTTAATTAAATGAATTCTTTTATCTTTTTTTACTATATTTGTTATATAGGCAAGATCTGATAAATCCTCACCATCATAGATGATTATAATCTCAAATTTTTTATAATTTTGTCTTAAAACAGACTGAATACATCTTTTAATATATTCTCTTTTTTTAAAATAAGGAATTACAACACTTACTAAATCCATATATATAATATTTACTTAATTGATTTATNAAAATTGACAAGTTAATTTTAATTAAAAATCATTATTAAAAAAAATATATATTAATTTTTTAATTTTTTACAATGAACCAAAAAAAAATTATAATTTTCATGCCNACTATTGATGGTGGNGGNGTTGAAAAAAATTTTTTTTTAATTTCAAATTACCTATCTACAAAATTTAAAGACATTTCAGTAATTAGTTTATCAAAAACTTATCGAAAAAAGNTAAATCCAAAGATAAAATTTATAACTTTTGAAAACAAACTTCCAGGTGGNATTGGACGAAGAACGAAATTTGTTCTCTCTTTATTTTTACTTTTTAAGAAAATAATGTTTAGTCGTAATTCTACTGTATTTTGTTTTCAAGGNTTGATTTATTGCACAATTTTATGCAAACTTTTATCAACAAAAATTGTTATTAGATCAAATTCTTCACCATCTGGTTGGTCGAAAAATAANATAAAAAAAATTTTATATAAAAAAATTTATGGTATGGCTGATAAGNTTATAGTTAATAGCAAANATTTTAAAAAAGAACTAAAATTAAAGTTCAATTTNAATAGTGAATGTATCTATAATCCATTAGATAAAAAAGAAATTATCAAAAATTCNAAAAAAAAATTAGATATTAATTTTTTTAAAGAAAAAGATATCAAAATTATTAGCGTTGCTAGATTTACAGATCAAAAAGATCACTTATGTTTAATTAGATCAATTAATNTATTAAAAAAAAAATATAAAAATTTAAAAGTTCTTTTAATAGGATCTGGAGACAGAAAAAAAGAAATTCAAAATCTAATAAACGACTTAAGATTAAAAAAAATTATTAAGATATTAGACTTTAAAAAAAATCCATATCCCTATATAAAAAAATCAGATCTATTTATATTATCATCTAATTTTGAGGGATTACCTAATGTTTTATTGGAAGCAATAACATTAAATAAATTAGTTATTTCAAGTAACTGTCCTACCGGACCTTCAGAAATTTTAGATAATGGAAAAGGAGGTCTCCTCTTTAAGGTAGGAGATTATAAAGAGCTTAGTAAAAAAATTATATATGCAATTCATAATAAAAATAAGTGTAATAAAAAATTATTATTTGCAAAAAAAAGATTAGGAAGATTTGATTTCTCAAAAAATTTANTAAAATATAAAAATATTTTAAATGTTATTTAAATATTCTTTTTTTTAATTAATTAACAATTTTTTCAGTTGTTGGTAATGATTA
Source organism: Candidatus Pelagibacter sp. (assembly GCA_002708525.1). The sequence goes on along the minus strand of PAOP01000010.1, from coordinate 12,321 downwards.
AAAATTGAATAATTCCTAATTTTCTTTTTTGCATTAATTCTTAAAATTTTTTTTTGAGAATCATTTAGATTAATTAGATAATTAAACTTATCAATAAAGTCATCTTCTGAGTTACTTTGAAANAACAATCCATTTTTCTTTCCTAATATTTCTTTTGGACCGTTTGGACAATCACTTGATAAAACAATGCAGCCACTCAACATTGCNTCAATTAAAACNAAACCTGGATCTTCCCAAAGCGATGAAAGTATAAAAGCCCTACAATTTTTTAAAAATTTGAATACATTTTTTTGATAACCAAGCAGTATGATATTTTTATCTAAATTATTACTTCTTATGAAATGATCAATTTTTTCTTTTTCCTCTCCTGCTCCAATGATAATCAACTTTATATCAGGATAATCTTTGACTAATCTAGAAAAACACTTTGATAAAAAAATAAAATTTTTTTGTTTTGTTAATCTTCCTATTGCTAAATAATAATCCGTTTTTTCTATATTAAAATCTTTTATAGATTCTTGTTTCTTTTGATTGATATCTTTAATAATAAATACTGGGTCATATAATAATTGTAATTTATTCTCATCAACTACTTTCAAATTTTTTAAGTATTCAAGACTTTCAATGGTAGGAAAAGTAATTTTATAAACTTTTTTTAATGCAACTTTCCAAAATAAATATCTAAACATATTCATTTGTGGTTTACCTGAAATTCTTAAGATTATTTTTGTATCAAATTTAAAAATTAAATTAAGAAAAAGTGGTAATGATGTAATTAAATGAATTATCAAAAATTCTGGTCTTACTTTTTTTAAGAATTTTTTTAAGGATACAAATGAAAATAAGAAAATAACTATATATTTTAGCCTACTTTTTATAAAGCCTTCTGATGAAAATTTAAATAATTTCGGAATGTAATTCAAAATATAAAATTTTAAATCATAAGTTTCATTATTGGTATTTGTCTTCCATTCTCCAAATACATCTAAAATTAAAGACTCATATTTTTGATTAGAGTATCTATTTATTGATAATGCAGAATTAATTACTGCTTTAACAGTAGCAACATTACTAATATATGGTGACCAATAACAAACTGTTTTTTTTTTATTCATTAATAGTTTTAGAAATTAATTTAAAATAACTATTACAGTTAATTTCACAATTAAATCTCTTTAATCTTTTTTTTGCATATTTAGATTTTTTTATTGAAATCTTATAATTATTTAAACAAAATAAAATTTTCTCAGACAATAATCTTGGACTTTTAATAGGAACTAAAAAACCACCCTTTCCATAATCTATAATTTCTTTAGGACCACTATTACAATTTGTTGTTATAATTGGTAAATTATAATTTGCAGCATCAATTAAAACATTTCCTAATCCTTCATACAAAGAATTTAAAATGAATAATTTTGAATTGATATAATATTTTTTTAATTTTACTTTCCACCCTGTAAATATAATTCTCTTATTTAATCCCAAATTATCAACCAAATTTTGTAATTGTTTTTTTAATTGACCATCTCCAATTATTATTAATTTATANTTGGGTATTTTGTTTTTAATAATATTAAAGGCTANTATTAAATTATGAAAATCTTTTTGNTTTACTAGTCTGCCNGTAGAAATTATAAAATTANNTCTTTTNTTNATTNTNTTTTTATATATTTTTTTAAGATACGGGTTATAAATNGGGTATATCTTTTNTTTTTTTAATAAAATTTTTCTTATCGAATTTCCAGATCCCTTTGAATTAGTTATAATTTTATCTGCAAGGTTATATGAAAATAATTTAAACATTAAAACTATTAATGATTGAATTTTATTTTCAGAATAAATTGTTGAGCCTAGGACATCCTCTGCATTTCTGACTATAATTTTGAATCCAAAAAATTTACCAATAACAATTGCTAAAGAACTGCCTTGTAAAGAGAAAACAATAGTATTTTTTTTTTCTGATTTTTTAAGTTCATTTTTAAGAGTTCTTGATGCTGATAATGCTTTATTAATTCTATCTGGTAAAAACGAAAATGGAGCNACTTTTATATATTTNCAATTAAATAATTTATTTNTGATAAGTTTTTTTTTAAAATTAGATGTAATTAAAACAATTTCAATTTTTTGTTTCAAAAAAAAATTTATTAAGTTTATTAAAACAATTTCTACCCCACCTCTTTCAAATGAGGGATAAAAAACAATTATTTTCTTTAAAACATTTTTTTTCATTAATTAATTTCAAAAATCAGGGTTGAGGCTATCTAAAATTTGCTTAGCCCTTTCTTTTAATTTATAGTTTTTACTCATTTTAAAATTATTTTGAGAAATAATTAGTCTTTTATCACTTAAAAATTTAATTTTCTGAATTTCTTTTTTCCAGGTATATGCATTATTAAAATTTTTAATAAATATAACATTCTTTTTTTCTTTCAAAATTTCTTTAAGAACTTGTATTTGGGACGAAATAATTATTTTTCCACAAGCCATATAATCAAATAGTTTTAATGGAGATGTGAAGTCAACTATATTTCCAACATTACCTGCTGCTACAACTTTTTCCTGATAGGGCATNAACAAAACGTCCATCTTTAAAATATTTTTGGGAACTGATTTATATGGCAANTAATCATTAAGATGAAGATTCTGATTATAATATTTATTCTTAATATTTTTATAATCTTTTAAATTTCCAAAGATGAAATATTTATTCTCTCTATCTATTTTTGATAATCTTAATATNAAATCTACCCCTCTAGACTTGTATAAAGATCCAAAATAACCAATATTTAANTTTTTTTTATTTTTTGAAATANTGTTAAAAAATTTATTTTCGATAGATGTTCCACTTGGAGCTACAATGATTTTATTAGNATTAATACTAAATTTTTTTTGATAATAATTTTTTACATTATTAGTAATTGCTACCAGCTTAATGAGACACCTAAAATTTAGAAAATTTGAAATTTTTAAAATAAATCTTACAATTCTGCTTTCTATTTCAACTCCATGATGTAGTTCTAAAATATTTTTTTTTCCTAAAATTGTTAGTAAGAAAGATGTAAAAAAATTTCTAGTTATATAAACATCTGGTTTAAAATTTAAGCTTTCAATAATTGATGATAGAGAAAATAAATAATATTTAATTCCTAAAGGAAACTTATCGTATTTCTTAAGTTTTTTAATTTGAAATTTTGATCTGACTCCATAAAAGCCAAATACTTTTTTATCTGAAGCATTTGTTGTTATTAACAATACTTTATGTTTTAGTTTTGAAAAACTTTCACACATTTTTATAATTTGGATAGCACTTGCAGTAGTCGATGGAACTGCAGTATTAGCTAAATAACAAATTTTCATTAATTATTTTAATTTAAACTTAATTGTTGTTGTTGAAAAAAANAAGCTTTTTATATCTTTTAGAAAAGATTTAAGACTTATCATGTCTAGTCTAAAATCTTTAATATTTATTAAAATAATTTCTTTCAAATTTAGAGGTCTAAATCCATGTATGTTTAAAAATTTTTTTAAACTGTGTTTNGAAAAGCAATTCAAATGTTCNAGAGGTTGAACTGGCCCTTTTTCNACGGTAGATATATTTTCTTTTTCTATTATTTGNCCTCCATCTGGGACGGAAATAAAAAAAATACAATTTTTATTTCCTAATTTTTTAATTATTTTCATCACATTATTGGGTTCATCAAGATGCTCTAATACCTGGTCTAATCTAATGTAATGAAAGAAATTTTCGTATGAATTTAAATTATCAAAATTTAATATATTGATCCCATTAGATTTAAGAAATTTTTCTCTACTTGGTGATAATTCAAAAGCAAATGATTGATAATTTGAGCCTGATGCCGACATTAACCANTGACCCCATCCAGCACCAAAATCAAGTATATTAATCTTTTCTTTATTAAAATTACGAATTATTTGTTTAATTTCTTTATTATTACTATTTTTTTGAGTATCAAATTTTAACTTACTTTTTTTTAGNCTTTGTTCTTGNTCAATTATATTTTCATAAAGATCAATGCTAAAGTTTTTATTGGGTATATTTTTTTGCCATACAAATTCACAATCTTTACATTTTAATAGCTCNTAGTCAGTTGATTCTAATTTATTTTTAAAATTCCTAAACTTTGATTCGCCATAATATTTAGTAAAAAATAATTTCAATGACTCATCGTTAAAACTTTTAGAAAAGATACTTTTTCCGTTTTGATTACAAATTTTACATTTTGGTGACTGATAAAAGTTCGCCATTACCTTAATTGGCTCCATAAATATATTCAACTAAATTATTTTCTATGGTTTGAAGTTCGTTTTTATCTAAAATCTCACGAAACTTACCTATATTTTTTTTTGAAAGATCTGGTTGATAGTTNGAGGAAATTTTNGAGGAAATAGACATATGGTTACATAATTTNTCTAAAAAANTTTCATTCTTTAAAACAAAATCTTCAAACTGGATTGACAAAATATTTGGGTTATTTATTGATTTAAGTCGTCTTTGCATCTCTTTATACCAATCAACAAAACCTTTTACAGAATTAGCTTTTTTATAATGTTTTATTTCTACATATTGATCTCGAGGATCTCGTGTGACAAGAACAATTTTACAATTTGAAAAATACTTTGTTGACTCAATTGGGTTCCAACCTGAGCCTCCTTGGTCTAGAAGTACAGGACGATCCTCAGCATTTGTTTGAAACATTTTATTGTGCATTTTTTGGGCAGCAATAACTAAATCTTTTTGAGATACAATAAGTCTTGTCTTAGTNTCCTTTTTTTTAAACCCAAAGCGATTTTTTAACTTATCAAAAATACGCTCTGTAGGGGACTGTCTAAGTTCTCGCCACAATAATCTCATGGGAAAATCNGCTAAACTAATTTCATTAATAAATTCTTCGATTGCTTNTTTAAATAATGGTAATTTTTTATTTAATCTCTTATCTTCTCGNCTAGCCCAATAATTCATTAATCTATTTGCAATATCTTCGAACTGAANTAAAGCATGCTCAGTCGTAGCTGGGTCAAAAGCTTTTTCTGAAACGGCTTCTAAAGTCATTAACCCATTGGGTAGTATTGGTAAAAGATATTCTTGTCCAAATAAAGGTTCGTAAAGATCTCCGCGTCCATTTAAATAATCAAATACTGCTCCTGAACCAGAAAATGTTGTACCTAGGACAATTATATATTGAGGGATGTCTAAATTATTTTTCATTTAAATTATGATTTTTTAAANTATTTTTAAATTTTCTATAATGCATTTTTTTCAGTTATTATAAATATTTTCTTAAATGATCTCCTAGCTTATTACTTAAAGCACATAGGGTCATTGTAGGATTAACACTTCCAGACGTTGGAAATATAGCACTACTACAAACATAAATTTTTTTTAANCCTATTATTTTTAAATTTTTNTCTACAACAGATAAATTTTTGTTNGGATCAAATCTAAGACCACCCATNTGATGTGAAGCACCTTTGGCTCGATNAATTAAATTGTTAAAATTAAAATTTCTTTCATTCTCAGGCTTAAAACTGAAAAAAAATTTAATTTTATTTGCTAAAAATTCTATTGTTTTATAATCAGTTACACTAGGTTTCAGTATTACTGATGTATTATTTTTTTTTGAACTTATTGAATTATTAACATTGGGCATCATTTCACAAAATAATTTTACTCTAACAATTTTTTTACTTTTAAATATATCTTTTATAATCGGAATGTTNAATGTATCTAAAAATCTTGATATTTTAATATTTGGTTTTTCAAATCTTACATAGGAATTCAATAAATTTTTTTTTTTCTGAATGNTTCTTTTTAATGAAATTCCATAATATGTAATCAAATTATTTTTTTTTGTTAATTCAATTTGNTTTATTATATCTACTTTAGGGTATTTCAGATAGCCTAAATCAAATTTAGGATGATCCATAAAATACTTTCCAATCAAATTTTTATTTTTTAAATCTCTCAATTTTCTTTGAGAAAGAGANTTTTGAATTAATTTTACACTTTCAATTCCTCCACAACATACAANAATTTTTTTTGCATTAAATTTAAGTTTACTATCTACNGGGTAAGCTNTTGCCACTTTTNTATTCTCATCNATTGACTTTATTTTACAATTATAAATTAAATCTATTNCATNAATATTTATAAATTGTTTAAAATTAATTGGGTTGGTAGTTGCAATGAATGGTCTTACTTCAAAAGGAATATTTATCTTTTTTTTTTTAAATTTATNAAAAAAAAATTGATACTTCTTATTTAANTTCTTGTATTCTTTTAATAAAGATTTGTGATCTAAAGGCCATAAATTAGATTGTTTTTTTTTCCATCTTGACTTCATTTCGAAATCCTCAAANTATGACGAAATGTTTGACCATATGGTTGATGTTCCTCCAACTGTAAAGGCTCTAGATTTTAAATCTATTTTGAGATATTTACTTNTGACNTTTTTATAATTTTTTTTTTCATAGTCNCCTTCTTCAAGAATTAAAATTTTAGGTTTATTTTTTTTTTTTGATAATATTTTTTTGTATAAAGTTATTGCTGCTGGTCCTGATCCTATAATTATAAAATCATATAATTTATTATTTAAAGAAGANTTTGTAATTTGCTCTTTTGACTNAACATAATTAAATTTCATTTTTTTTTATAATATCTGTTNTTTTTTTTATTTTTAATTTGTTCAAATCTATTATTTCTTTTAAATCAAAGAAATAAAGTTGGTCTCTAATATCATTAGATTTTTCAAATACATTTTGTATTTTNGGATCATTGNTATAAATAAGATCTAANAATTTATTTGGATCATGAAAATGTTCATTAGAATCTAANATAGGCCAATTGTATTTAACTATTTTAAATTTACCCTTTATATTATTTAATAAATTTTCTGATTCACAAAAAAAAGGAATACCATAATGAAATCCACCTAAATGATCATAGTTATCAATTTTGGGAACATAAAAATTTTTCAAATCTTTCAAACTTTCATAAATAGTTTTTATTTTTTCCCTTATAATTTTGTTCCTCTTGTGTAAATTTTTTATGTCACTTGATGCTGTAATAGCTCCCAGAGGGTTCATTCGTCCTTTACCTGTAAAGCCTATTTTTGACAATAAATTTATATGTTTATCTTCAGAAGTTTTTCTATTTAGATGTGACAAGTAAGTCAGTCTATTATAAACGTGACGATTATTTGTAAAAACAATCCCTCCTTCACCGGCGTTTATTGCTTTATCGCCTTGCATACTCATAAATGATCCTTCACCCAGAGTGCCNACCATTTGATTATTCACAACAGCACCTTGTGCATGACTTATATCTTCAATTAAAAGCAACTTTTTATTTAAGTCTAAAATAGCTTTNATTTTATCCATTCTTTGAGGCAATCCATAAACATGNGTAATTAATAAAAAATCTGCGCCTANTATTTTNTCGTTATTAATATTCTCTTTAATTTGTAAATCTTTATCAAAATCTAAATAAACTGGAATGCCNCCNATTCTGAGAATGGAAGATATTACAGAAGGAAAAGTAAGCTTTGAAATAATAATTTTACTATTTTTTTTAACACCTAATGAATATAGCAAAGCTGTGCAAGCAGTAGTTCCATTTGAAAATGATAGTGCATATTTTGATCCAAAATAATTACTCGCTTGTTTTTCAAAATTTAATAAATAGTTTGGATATCTTGTATTTTTTTTTAAAATACTATAAAAAAAAATTTTTATCGATGAGGCAATGTTATAAAAACTTAAACAATCTTTTATATAAATTAATAATCTAATAATTCTCATAATTTGGTAAAACTCATAAACATTTAATATGTATGGTTTTTTTGGATAAAAACTTACACTCTAAATTTTTGTTTAAACCAAGGATATTTTGGAATTTTTTTATTCTTTGATCTATATCATTTTGGTCTAAGTCAGAAAACTTAGGGTTTTTATTTTCAGAATTAAACTTATCTGGAAAGAAACTTTTTAATGCTTTTTTAGTTACCTTCTTAAGCATATTGTATTTTAAAATTATTCCAAATTTTTTCAAGTTAGAAGAATTAGATAAGTTGTTATTATCAATTTTCTCCCATATCTTAATTATTTTTTCAGCCGCTAGCTCATCATCAAAAAAAATCTTTTTTGATATAACATTGGGTAATTTCATTTCTTTTTCATTTTGTTTATCAGTTTGTCTAGACTTAAAAATATCATTAACTTTTGAAGATAATTCNTCTAATGATTCTACNCGATATCCTAGNTCATTTGCTAATTGAGGAGAATACTGCTGAGAAAAAGGGATATAAGTTACCACTGGTTTTCTTGAAACTGTCGCTTCTATAGCCGTTGTACAGCAATTATGCATAATAGCAAAAGAACTATTTACCCATGCATTTATAGACCCATCCCTTAAAACATGAACATTAGGTATATCCTTCAACAAAATTTTCCAAGCCTCTATATCTTCAGACGGATGTGGACGTAAAACGATATCATAGCCATTATTATTCTTAGAAAGATATTTTATAGCATCAATATATGCTAATATTTTTTTAAAATCTTCGGATGCTCTTCCTATAAGTAATCTTAACTGTTCTGGATAACTGTCATATCTACCAATTTCATTTTCCAATTTTACCCATTCCCCAAAAGTTTTAATGTTATTTGCATATCCAGTATTACACGAGATCAGCAAAAAAGGTTTCTTAGGAATTGATAAAGGGGTATTCCAATAATCAATAAACATTGATTTCCAAAGATCAGCACGAGGTGATCCTGTTTTATATATTTTATGAGATTGATTTGAGTAAGTTTTTTTTAATGTATCGACGTCATCTGATCCCCATCCAAAAACTACTGAGGATTGTTCAATCGTTTGCTCTGAGTATCTTGTTTTTGCAAACCCTTGATAGCCATAATCGTTTAGATTGCCTTCTTCATCTATACTTGTGATGATAAATCCTTTATCAATCATTTTTTTATGTCTCGCAATTTTGTCCTTGTGCGGAGAGAGNGATTTAGTATGAAATATNCCAGGTGCTAGCAANCCACTACTTACGCCTTTTTCAATTCCAACCAAATCTGAGACTATCACTTGATGTCCTTTNGATGCTGCCAAAGTTGCCAAAAGAAGCTTACTGTCTAGCTCGCGAGCAGAAATTTCCACATGTAGATAAATATTCATTTATTTTCTATTTTTTTAAAACCTTCNCTGGATTTAATTAATTCNTCATATGTTCCCTGNGCTTTTAGCTCTCCTTTTTCTAAATAAAANATTATATCACATTTTTTTACTGTNCTTAAACGATGGGCAATCATTATAATAGTTTTNTTACCACCAATTTTTTGGATCTCTTTCATCACTAATTGTTCAGTTAAATTATCTAGTGAGCTTGTAGCCTCATCTAAAATTAATACTTGTGGATTNCGATAAAGCGCTCTTGCAATTCCTATACGTTGACGCTCTCCTCCTGATAATCTAACACCACGTTCACCCACTGTAGTTTGNTATTGTTGAGGNAGCTTATCTCTCACAAAATCATCAATGTTNGCAATTTTAGCTGCTTGCTGAACATGTTCTTGATTGATATCTTTTTTATCAATACCAAAGGCAATATTAGCAGCTAGAGTATCNTCTGCTATAAAAATATCCTGCGGAACATAACCAATTGATCGCCGCCAAGCAGCAAGGTTATTTCTGTTAATAACATTCTCATCTACTTTAAGTGTACCTTTTTGAGCTTGGAGTAAACCAAGAATAATATCTACGATNGTGGTTTTNCCACTGCCGGTAATACCCACTATACCTACAGTAGAACTAGCNGGTATATTAAGAGTAATATCTTTNATTGTTGTCTTTAATGAATTTGGATATTGATAATATAAATCTTTAAGAGTGATAGCTTTAGTTAATGGNATGGTGTNATTACTTTTTTTAATNATNTCTGGATCAAGGGTCTNNATATCATNATGAATTGNATTGAGTGATGGGCTTACAAAACGCAACATAGTAGCAGATAAATAAATTTGTTGTAATGCAGGCATTAGNCGATATCCAGCAAAAACATAAAGTGCTATTAAGGGNAAGACATTAGTAAAATTAGTTTGTCCCATCATTAAAAGAATTAATAACAACATGCCACCAAAAGCAATTATCTCCAGAGCATAACGAGGAAGTTGTCCTATACTTCCTGCAACGGCAGAATGCTTTGCAAGAGTTTTTGCAGGAATAGAAAATCTTTCAAGNAAAGCNTTTTCAAGGCTTCCTACTTTNAGTTCTTTTGCAGCATTAAAAGTTTCAGTTACAATNGTGAAGCGATCTTTATTNGCCTGAACACGTTCTCGACCAATACGCATTAAAAAACTTCGAGTTAATCTNTAAACAAAGAAGTATGTTAAACCTAGTGATGAACAAGCTATTAAAGCAAACTTTGGGTCATTTAAAATTAATAACAACAACAGAGCAATGGCAACTGTTCCATTAGTAATTATATTCATTATTGGTTTCAAACCTTTGGAAATAATCATACGAACTTCTGAAAGAACTGTTTTGCCGATATCAGCGCTGTGACGGTTTAAAAACCAACTATAAGGCTGATTAAGATATCTTTCCATCATTCTCTTACTTAATCCATATTGGGACATTGCAACAAATCGAAGTTGCACATAAGTTAATAAAGCTTTGAAGGCTAGTGAAAAGACTAACAACAAAAAAACTAATATACCTAAAGCAAATAAAAATTCTTCTTTAGTTTTGACTCCAATTATATTTGAATAATTAAAAAGGTTATTAATAAAAATATTATTTTCTATAAGATCAGGGTTAGTTAAAACACCTATAAAAGGCATGATGGAAGCTACTCCTATTACATCTAATAATGCCATAAATAAAATCATTATTAGTAAGTAGAATACTTGTTTACGTTCACTAATTGATAAAAGGTCAAAAATTTTATTAAAAGATTTCATTTAAATATATTAAAAATGTTCCATGAACTATAAATTTTGAACTTTGAAAATTTTTGTTAATATTATTTTAAAATTGTAATATTCTATAAGCCTTAATTAAGTCAATTTTAAGATAAAAATTATTACTTTTTAAGTAATAAATTCTCTACTTGTTCAAAAATAAAGTGACCTAAAAAAATGTGACATTCTTGAATTCTAGCAGTAGATTTACTTGGAGCTATTAGTTTAATATCACAAAATTTCTTACATTTTCCTCCTGTCCCACCTAAGAAACCTATAGTGGTAATTTTTTTTGAACTAGCGTCCCTAAGTACCTTAATTACATTTAATGAATTACCAGAAGTAGAAATTGCAATTAATACATCATTCTTATTTGCTAAAGCTTGAAATGGTCTTCTAAATACATCTGAAAAATCATAATCATTACCACATGCAGTTAAAGTTGATGTGTCTTGAGCTAAACTTATTGCAGGTATTGGCTTTCTATTAACATTTGGTCTCAACCTAACTAGGTACTCTGCTGATAAGTGCTGGGCATCAGCTGCTGAACCACCATTTCCACATAACATTAACTTGCCACCAAGCTTAATTTTTTTGTGTATAATATTTATTGCTTTTTTAATATTAGGGAATAAATTTTCTAATTGAAGATGTGTTTCAACATTTAAAGTTAAATCTTTTAAAAAATCTTCACTAAGTTTCATTAATTTAATTTTATATGAGCTCTGAGTTTTTTTGCTATTGGTTTTTCTTCATCTAATATGATTTTATCTTTATTTCCTGACAAAGCTTTTTCTAAAATTCTAACATCACTAATTAAGGATTTTAAACCATTAGGTGTTATAGAGGCAGCTTGATCACTTCCATACATGGTTCTATCTAATGTTAGGTGTCTTTCTAGAGAAGTTGAGCCCAGGCTAATTGCAGCTAGTGATATTAATTTACCACCTTTTTCATGACCTGAGTAACCTACATTACATTTATATCTATCTCTTAATATTTTAATCATATTAAGATTTGCGATTTCACTATCAAATGGATACGCTGATATACAATGCATTAATTCAAAAGAGCATTCATTTTTTTTAAAAATTTTTACTGCTTTATCAATCATATCAAAATTTGACATTCCTGTGCTTATAAAAGTATGTTTTTTTCGACTTGCGACCTCATTCAAAAAATTTTCGTCTGTTATCATCGCTGATGCAATTTTATTATAATTCAACTCATATTTATCTAAAAATTTTAAACTATTTAAATCCCATGCGGACGAAAACCAGATGATATTTTTTTTTTTACAATAATCATCAATTTCATCATATTCTTTTTCAC
>PAOP01000009.1 GCA_002708525.1 Candidatus Pelagibacter sp. | reverse complement strand
AATGTCTGTATTTTATTAAATTGAGTTTCTGAAATTACTGGACCTATGTGATCCCCTTCCTTATTTGGATCATCTACTTTAAAACTATCTGCATATTTCTTTAGTCTTTCTATTGCCTCTTCATACATTGATTTTTCAACTAACATTCTAGTTGGTGCATTACAAGATTGACCAGAATTTCTAAAACATCTTAGAGCTCCTCTTTCCACAGCTTCTGCGTCAGCGTCTTTAAATATAATATTTGCTCCTTTNCCTCCNAGCTCNAGACTAACTCTCTTAAAATCTTTAGCTGCATTTTGAGAAATAAGTGCACCAGCTCTAGTAGATCCTGTAAACGAAATCATATTTACATCTGGGTGACTTGTTAATGCATCGCCAGTTGTTGCTCCATCACCATTTACTAAATTAAATACNCCTTTTGGAAATTTAGCCTCATGAATTAATTCAGCTATAATCATTGCAGATAGTGGAGCAAGTTCTGAAGGTTTTAAGATCATTGTGCAACCAGCTGCTAAAGCAGGTATTACTTTNAGTGTTACTTGATTAATTGGCCANTTCCATGGAGTAATAAGNGCACAAACACCTTTTGGTTCATACAAAATTCTTTGGTTTTTAGCGTGCTCACCTAGNGGTTTTTCAAATTCAAAATCTTTCAAATATTTAATAAAAGACTTTGTATGACTTGCGCCAGTTCCCGTTTGTAATTTTGATGCAAAATCTTTTGGAGCTCCCATTTCTTGAATTATAGCATCAGTAATATCATTCCATCTTTTTTTATATAAAGCATAAAAATTTTCTAATAATGAAATTCTTTCCTCTTTTTTTGAAAATCCCCAAGTTTTAAAAGCTTTTTTTGCTGCCATAACAGCTGAATTAACATCTTCTTTTCCACCTAATGAAATAATTGCACAACTTTTTTCAGTTGCTGGATTTATTACTTCGATTTTACCTTGGTTTTTCGGTAAAACCCATTCTCCATTGATATAAAAATTTCTTTTTTCTAACATTTGGGCAAATTATCCTTTCTTTATATTTTTGCAAATAGATTTGTAAGTTCATAAACAATTGTTGCTGCTGCAAGAGAGGTTACTTCAGCATGATCATAAGCTGGAGCAACTTCTACTACGTCAGCTGAAACTAAATTTAGNCCAGATAAACCTCTTAAAACATTGACTATTTCTCTTGATGTCATNCCTGCTATCTCTGGAGTGCCTGTGCCAGGAGCAAAAGCTGGGTCTAGAACATCAATATCTATTGACAAATAAAGTGGATTATCTCCTACTCTTTTTTTAATTCTTTCGGCAATTTTGTTTGTTCCCTCTGTTTGAAATTCATCACAATGTATAATTTTAAAACCAAAACTTTCATCATTTTTAATATCCTCTCTACTATATAATGGTCCTCTTATTCCAACATGCATTGACGAATCGTCCAAGAACAGATTTTCTTCTCTTGCTCTTCTAAAAGGGGTTCCATGAGTAAAAGGAGCTCCAAAATAAGTATCCCAGGTATCCAAATGNGCATCAAAATGAACTAAGGAAACAGGTCCTTTAATTTTTTTATTAATAGCTCTTAATAAAGGAACTGCAATTGTATGATCTCCTCCTAGACTAATAATACCACCAACTTTTTCTAATAATTCTGTTGCCCCCTTTTCAATTTGTTTAATTGCTTCATCAATATTAAATGGATTACAACTTATATCACCTGCATCTGCGACTTGCTGCACTTTGAAAGGTTCAACATCATAGTTTGGATGATAATTAGTTCTTAAGTGTCTAGAGGCTTGCCGAATACTCTGCGGACCAAATCTTGCTCCTGGTCTATAACTAGTACCAGAGTCAAAGGGAACTCCAACTATTGCAACATCACATTTATCNACATCTCTTAGCTCAGGTAATCTTGCAAAAGTTGAGGGTCCTGCATATCTTGGTACTTCTGTACCACTTACAGGTTGGATGGGTTTTTTATTTTTTATCATTTTACACTTAAATAGATAATTAAAATTAACCAAAAAAATGCGTAATAAAAATATATATATTTTTTTGCAAATATTTTTGGAATAGATTCTGTATTAGATTTTTTTTTTTTCATATATATAAGTGTATCACATACAATTTAATTGGAATATCATCTAAATACAAAAAATGAAATTATTTATTATATTTTTATTGATCTTTTTTAAACAAATAAGCGCACATTCTGATGCTATATACAATATAATTAAAATACCAAATTTAGAAGTTTACAATCTTAAAAGTGATAATGGTTTGAGATATTTATATGCTAAAAAAAATTTTCAGATAGGTATTAATAAAAATATAGTTTGTGACTCTTTAAATAAATCTCTTATAGATAAAAAATATAAAATTATCAGAGAAGAACTTGGTAAATATAATTATACTTTTCTAAAAAAAATAAATTTGAAATATATTGTTTTGTGTAAAAATTTATCTATTTCTAAAATTAATACTGGAGGAATAACCGACTATAAAAATAGAACATTTATAATTGATACAAATTTTAACGATAAACATTTTCAAAGAATGATACATCATGAAATTTTTCATTTATTAGAAAATAATTTCATTAATTATTTCAATCACAATGATTGGAANTTATTTAATTATAAAGACTTTAAGTATGCGAAATGTTCTACTTGCACATCATTATTAGGTTTAGATTTAATTCAAAATANTAATGGTTTTCTGNCAGAATATTCAATGTCAACAGCTAGTGAGGATATGGCTGAAATNTATTCATTTTTAATGATTAATTTCGAAAATATATCTAAAAAAATAAAACAAGACNAAATACTATTAAAAAAACAANATTATATTCTAAAAAAACTAAANAAAATTGATGGGTCACCAACTATTAAATGATAAAAAAAATAAAAGCATCTTTATCTGAAAAAATATTATTTATTTTTTTAATTTTATTAATAATTGTCTCTTTTTCATCTTTTTTTATTTTGAAAAATAAATGTATTTTTGTTGATCAAGTAAATNTAGAAAATCTTAAATTTAAAAAACCTGAAAATATTATTATAATGGAAATTGAGTGTGGGTCAGTTGTTATTGAATTATATCCTGAAACTTCACCTAATGCTGTAAGAAGATTTAAAATGTTTATTGAAAATGGATCATATAATGGTTCAACCTTTTACAGAGTTGCAAAAAATACATTTGTACAAGCAGGTGATATTGAATTTGGTAATATAAAAAACTTAAATTATTCAAAAATTGGAACAGGTAAATCTGGTTATAGTACAATAGACCCTGAACTTGAAATGCCTTTTGATTTCTTAAAAGGAAGTGTTGCTTTTGCTGGAAGCAGTGAAAAAAAATCTGTAGACAGTGAATTTTTTATAACTCTTTCAGATATCCCAATTTATGAAGGAGAATATACTCCTCTTGGAAAAGTTATTCATGGTCTTGAAGCACTTAAAAAAATTAAAACTGGGAATAAATCTTTATATGTCTTAAAGCCAGATTTTATTTATAATTTAAAATTATTAGTTAACTAATGGTTTGCCTGTAGTTAAAGTATGTTTAATTCTTTCCTGTGTTTTACTTGTCTCAATAAGCTTCATAAAAGCATCTAATTCTAGTTTATATAAATCGTCTTCTGTTAGTGTTTTTTCGATTGAGGTGTCTCCGCCACTTAAAACATAAGCTAATTCACTTCC
The DNA here is from genome assembly GCA_002708525.1 of Candidatus Pelagibacter sp. The sequence continues at coordinate 17,679 of PAOP01000009.1, read as the reverse complement.
AACTGCCATACCATGATCTAAAATAATTTTTTCATTATACAATTTATCCAATTTCTTTATCATTTTATCTTTTAAAGTTTTTCCTCCTAAGTGAAATTTACTCTCCACTGGTGGTATAAAATTTTTATTTTCTTCAATAATTTTCTTACTTACTGAAAGCAAGCTATTCCTACTCATAATTTTTTTATTTTCAGGAAGTAAATATTTAAATGGTTCAGCTTCTACAGGTGAAGTNGCTGTTTTAGCATAACCTATAATATCGAAAACTTTTAATGGAGCAAAATCAGGATCTTTTTTTGCTTCTTCAGTTTGAGACCATCGCCATAACATTTCTTTACATCCTCCACCAGCAGGTATCAGGCCTACCATTGTTTCAACTAGTCCTATTACAATGTTTGTATGTGAAGCAACAAAGTTACTCTGAACTAAAACCTCAAAACCTCCTCCGAGCGCTAACCCTGATGGTGCTGATACCACAGGATACTTTGAGTATTTAAGATGCTTGCACGTTTCTTGAAAATACTTAACAAATTTTTCAATGGATTTGTAATCACTTTTGTCTGCAAAGTTCATTGTATAAGTAAGATTTACACCTGCTGAAAATTGCATACTTTCATTAATAATTATCAAAGGTTTATCCGTTGCGTTTTTTAGTGAGTCCATTGAATCATAGTCAAGAGCATTCGCTTTTGTAGTAAATTCAACAATATTAAAATCTTTAAACCTATATATTTCTGCAGAATTGTTTTTATCCAGTTTAAGAGCCTTTGATTTAATTTTGCCTAATGTTTCTATTTCTGTATATTTTTGTCTTTCGCCATAAAAGTTTTCATCTCTGGATTTACCTAACTCAACTAAAAATTTATTGTTCTCAAAATTATCAATCTTTTCAAAAAAATTGTTAACCCCAATAGCTTTTAGCATCTCAAAAGGTCCACGTGCCCAATTAAAACCTAATCTCATTGCTTCGTCTATGTCGTTAAACTTGTCTGTTATTCCAGGAACGAGAGAAGAAGCATACTTTATTATTTTTGAAATTACAGACCATGCATATGCGCCATATTTATCATCTCTAGTTATTAAGTTTAATAAATCTACTTTATCTGATTTTATATCAATTTTCTTAGAGGGAAAATATTCTCCTGTTTCTAAGTTGATCGCCTCTAGTATTTTTTTATTATCAACTTTATTCATTCGATAAAAACCACCTTTGCCTTTTCTTCCAGTATAACCAGTTTCAATAAGTTTTTTTACAAGGGGTATTTCTTGAGCAACAGGTTGAAATGGATCATGCTCTGGCAATTCTTTAATAAAACTTTTTAAAACATCTGNCATCAANTCAATTCCGATTAAATCATATAATCCAAATACTCCAGTTTTTGGAATACCCATAGGTCTTCCAAATACTGCATCGGCTTCCTCTACACTTAGTTTCATTTTAAAAGCTTCGGTCATAGCTATTTGCATTGCATATACACCAATTCTATTACCCAAAAATCCNGGTGTATCATTNCAAATAATTGCTCCTTTTCCTAAATCTTCCTCACAAAATTTTTTAAGTTGTTTTACTTTATCTAAATCACTATTTTCATTTTTTACTATTTCTAGTAAATCCATATATCTAACTGGGTTAAAAAAATGTGTAATACAGAAATCTTTTTTATCATTATCTGACAGTTTTTCAGAAAGAACACTTATTGGTATTGAAGATGTATTAGAGGAAACTATTGAATCCTTTTTTCTAGCATTAAATATTTTTTCATAAATATCATGTTTAATATCAATTCTTTCAACTACCGCTTCTACAATCCAATCCGCTTTTGATACGATGCTAAAATCATCTGAAATATTTCCAACATTGATTCCATCAATTTTTGATTTATCTATTAATAGAGGTGGTCTAGATTTTTCAATTTTCTCTTTTGCTTTTTGGCTTATATCAGTTGTNAGGTCTAATAATGTTACTGGAATATTAGCATTACAAAGCTGAGCTGCAATACCACTTCCCATAGTACCAGATCCAATTACGACTACTTGATTAATTTTCATATGAATAAAAGTTTATAGATTATAAAAAAAATTATGGAATAGAAAAGTTGTCATATTATAATCTTTGTTGAATTTCTAAATCTTTAATATTTATATGACATCGAATAGCATTTCCATTATCTAAAGTTTGCCAAGGTGGTTCCTCTTTTCTACAAATATCACCTATAATTCTAGGGCATCTACCTTGAAAACTACATCCAATTTCTGGGGGTTTTTCCTCAACGATATCTTCTGCCACTAATTTNGGCTTAATATCTGGGTCAGGCTCTAAAACTGCACCTAATAAAACTTCTGTATATGGATGTGATGGTAATTGATAAACGTTTTTAGAAGGACCTATTTCACATAATCTTCCTTGGTATAAAACTGCAACTCTATCGCTTATTGCTCTAACAACCGCTAGATCATGTGATACAAATATATAAGTTGTTCCAAAATCTTCTTTTAATTCTTGAAGCAANTTTAATACTGCTGCTTGAACTGAAACATCTAAAGCAGAAGTTACTTCATCACATAGTATAATATCTGGTTTTGCAGCAAAAGCTCTTGCAACAGCAANACGTTGTTTTTCTCCTCCAGATAATTGTCGAGGATACCTANTTAAATAAAAAGAACCTANTCTTACTTTTTCCAAAACCTCAATAATTTTATCTTTTAATTCTTGGCCTGAAAGACCAAAATATAATCTTAAAGGTTGTGATATAATTTCTTCTACTGTGTGATTTGGATTTAATGACTCATCAGGATTTTGAAAAATTAATTGTATTGCTCTAAGTTGGTTTGGATCTCTCATTTTTAATTCGCTTGATAGAATATTATCTTTATNAAATTGTATCATACCGTCCTTAGTTTTTAATAGGCCGGCTATAGATTTTAAAATAGTTGATTTTCCACTTCCAGATTCTCCCACTAAAGCNACAGTTTCACCTTTGTTAATATTAAGATTAATATCTTTTACTGTTGGGTTAGAGTCTTCAATCTTATTAAGTAACTGTTCTAAAAATTTCTGTTTAGCATAACTTATTGAAACATCTGAAATTTTTAATATTTCATTTTCGAGTACTTTGTTTTCTAATGTTTTCACTAATGAGTTTTTATCCTCTTTTTGNTTATGTAATTNCTCGTGTCTAAAACATCTTACGCTGGTATTAAATTTTTCTATAAATTCAAGTTGAGGAGAGTTATTTTTACATTTTTCTTCTGAAATCTCGCACCTATCATAAAAACTACATCCATTTTTAATAATACCAGGCTGAGGTTGGCTNCCTGACATAGAATTGGGTAATCCGGGTGATGTTAATTTTGGAATAGATTTTAACAAACCATGTGTATACGGATGTATTGGGTTTTTAAGTATATTTCTAACTGGTCCATCAAGAACTATTTGACCTGAATACATGACTATTACTCTATCACTAACTTGTGCAATAGCACCTAAATCATGACTAACATAAACCATGGAAGTACCTGTATCTTTAGCTATAAAATTTAATAATTCTAATACATGAGCTTGAGTAGTCACATCTAATCCTGTTGTTGGCTCATCTAACAAAAGAAGCTCTGGACTTCCTGCTAAAGCCATTGCTACCGCAACTCTCTGTTGTTGACCTCCAGATAATTCATGTGGGTATCTTTGCGCCATTATTTCTGGAGATGGCAATCTTACCTTATTAAGTAGTTCAGAAATTTTTTCATCTCTTTTATTTTTTTCTAAATCAGTATGTAGTTTTAAAGCCTCATCAATTTGATATCCTATTTTAAGGTTTGGTGTAAGAGATTGTCCTGCATTCTGTGGTATCATTGCTATCTTTCTTCCTCTAATTTCCTCTAATTCCTTATTCTTCATTTTTAATAGGTCATTTGAATGAAATAAACACTCACCTGAGACGGTATAAAGACCATGTTTTACATAACCCATCATGGCAAGTGCCAGTGTACTTTTGCCTGATCCAGACTCTCCAACAATTCCAACTGTTTCTCCTTTTTTAATTTTTGTTGTGATATTTTTTAAAATAGATATCTGCTCACCTTTTTTACTATTAAAACCTATCGTTAAATCATTTATTATTTGAACTGCATTTTCCATTTTAAACCGGAGCCTTTGTTGATCTATCTATTCCTAAAGCTTTTGCGAAAGCATCAGCAGTTAAATTAATTCCTATAATCAATGAACTTAATCCAAAAATAGGTGCNAAAACTGACCAATAAGCGAATGACATTAATCCTCTTGCATTCGATATCATTAAACCCCAATCAGGTGTTGGAGGACTAACTCCAAAACCTAAAAATGATAAAGAGCTAAAACCTAACAACATCCAAGACCATCTCATTGCCCCTTCAACCATTACTGCATCTCTAACATTAGGTAAAATCTCATTCCAAATTATTGATAAATTACTATGACCTCTAGCTTTTGCAGATGTTATGAAGTCTTTTGCAATAACATCATGAGTAGCTGCCCTTGCTACTCTTACTATNCCTTTTCCATAAAAAAAACCTAAAGCCGGTATCAAAACTATTATTGAGGTTCCAAGTAAAGATACTATAAGCAACATTGCTAATATCCAAGGTATGGATAAAAAAGCATCAATTATTCTCATAACTATATCATCGATTTTGCCACCAACTAATCCACAAAATATTCCAAGTGCTCCTCCCCAAAGTAAGGCAATTAAAGAGCCAAAAAAAGTTACAGTGAGAGCAGTTCTTCCACCTAAAATAGTTCTAGTAAATACGTCTCGTCCTAAGCTATCTGTACCAAACCAATATTCTGATGAAGGTGGTTGTAGCATTATTGAGGGATCAATAGCTTTATAATCATAAGGCACATATAATGGGCTAGTAATTGCTAAAGTTACATGAAAGAATAAAATTATTAAACCTATTAAACCTGATGGTTTAGAAGCCATAGTTTTAATAACTTCAAGAACTTTTAATGTATTGCTTTTTGGATTTTCTTTTATTATCTCCATATTTATTTTTTAATCTGTAAAGATTTTAATCTTGGGTTGAGCATTAATGTTAATAAATCTGCGATAAGATTAATACCTACATATATAGAAGCTAAAATAATAGCTAATGCCTGAACAACTGGTAAATCTCTATTGGATATTGACTCAATTACTAGTCTACCAAGTCCAGGATAATTAAATACAACTTCTGTAACAACCACACCACCTAATAGCCAGGCAATTGTTAAAGCAACAACATTAATTGCGGGAAGTAAAGCATTAGGTAGAACATGTCTGAACACCATCTTCCAGTATGGTACACCTTTTAAAATAGCCATTTGAACATAATCACTGGCTAAAACTTGTATTACACTTGATCTTACCATGCGTGCCATATGAGCTGTCATAATCATAGAAATAGCAATCACTGGTAAAATAATATTAGGTAAAAGTTCAGAAACAGATGCTCCTGTTGGTACAATAACTATTCCAGGCAACCATTCCAACCATATTGCTACAATTAAAATTAATAAAGTAGCACTTATAAATTCGGGAATTGTCATTGAAAATATTGTGACCGTAGAAATCATGATGTCCGGTAGTTTGTCTCTCCATAAAGCTGTGATAATTCCTAAAAAAATGGCTAATGGTATACCGATAAGTATTGAAGCAGATGCTAAAACTAATGAGTTTTTTACTCTAGGCCCTAACACATCATTAATCTTCATTTCTCCACTCAAAGAATATCCAAAATCACCTTGAATGACATTATAAGCCCAAGAAAAATATCTTTGATACGCAGGTATATCTAGGCCCAATCTTTTGTAGCAAGCTTCTAAAGCCGTACCAAAAGCTTGTCTTTCTAAATAAGTAGTACAAGAGTCTCCAGGTAATATTTCTACTCCAATAAATGTAATTAGAGATACTATAAATAGTGTAATTAAACCTAATAAAATTCTTTTAAAAACTAAAAAAAACATACATATGAATTATAAATTCAATCTTAAAAATATTTATAGTAAATGAGGTGAATTTTACAGGCCTAAAATTAGGCCTGTAAAACAATTTTTTTATTAATCAACTTTTATTTTGTGCCATCTAACTGAAAAAACTTCAACATCATCTAAATTTTTCACTTTTGAAGAAGTAACTATTAATTTAGATACATGATAAGGAATCAGTGTTCCAGATTCCTCCCATAATGTTTTTTGAGCATTTATATAAGCAGCTTTTCTTTTTCCAAAATCTAACTCACCTCTTGCGTTGGCTAAGTTTGCATCAAAATCAGGATTTTTAAAATAAGACTCATTCCATTTTGCACCACTATGATAGATCTCATGCAAGGCACTATCCGCTGGTCTTTCGTTCCAACGTGTCATAGCAACTGGTTTTTTCATCCAAGTTTCATTCCAATAACTCTTAGAAGGAGTCATTTTAACTTCTGCTTTGATATTTGCTTTTGCAAACTGTTGTTGAAGGACTTCTCCAATTGTTGGCCAAGTAGGTTCCTTTGTTGAAACGTGTATAACCATTTCTATTCCATTTGGATACCCAGCTTCTCTTAGAAGGTTTTTAGCTTTACTAATGTCTTGTGGACAGCTCATTTCCATTCTGTATTGATCAGAAGGTGCAACTGGCGTATCACAAGATACAGTAGCAGCTCCTCCCATTACTAAATCAACTAGCTCTTGTCTATCAACTGCTAAACGTACTGCTTTTCTAACTTTTGGATTATCAAAAGGAGCTGTATCAGTTCTCATAACCATACCTCTCCAGTTACCAGTTGGAACTACAGAAACATTAAACTTAGAATTACCATCAAATATTTTCTTTTGAGCAAAAGGAACGTATCTGTTCATATCAATTTGACCTGTAAGTAAAGCTTGAACTCTTGCCTCTCCATCAGGAATTGCAATAACATGTACTTCAGCAACACCTGGTGCTCCTTCCCAATAATCTGCATTAGCTTTTAAAATAGTTGTTCCCTCTGGGTCAAAAGTATCAACTATGAATGGTCCTGTACCAATTCCAGTTTGACCAATTGTATCACCTGATCCTGATGGTATCATTCTCAGTCTGTAATCAGTTAAAAGAAGNGGAAAGTCTGCAAATGAAGTATTTAATTTCATTTTTACAGTATGTGAGTCTACCACTTCAATATCTGTAACTGAACTCATGCTTTTTTTTGCAGGAGATCCTAATTCAGGGTCTTTTACTCTCATTAGAGAATACTTCACATCTTCTGCATCAAAATCTGAACCATCGTGAAATTTAACTCCTTTACGAAGGTTAAATGTCCATTCTGTTGCATCTGAATTTGCTGACCAGTCCGTTGAAAGTTCTGGAGAAGTAACTCCCTCTAGATCTTTTCTGACTAATCTGTTTTGTGTCATTATTACTACTTGGAATAATCTGCCTTTGGTAATTGCATCCAAGTTAGTGTCTTTTCCAAAACCAAGATCATGCGATAATTTAAATACTCCACTTGATGCATTGGCTGATGAAAAAGAAATTAATATCGATATCAGTGTGACTGATATAAATCTAAATGTTTTTTTCATAATTTTCCTCTACTTTATTAAAGCTAAAGGTAACAATTCATCTAAATGATATCAACCAAGAAAACCGTATTGTCTTATTGTAACTTCTTATATAAAACTCAGTAAAATATTAGATTTTATGCATGATGCTTTAAAAAAAGTACGGTTTTCAATAAAACCAACAGAAATAGAAAATGGACGACCTCTTGAATTAGCAAGAACTATGTCCGTTCATCCACTTACTTATCAGGAGCTACCATATGACCCAGAATATTCTCAGTATGCAGGTCGTTTAACAACAGAAAAATTGTCAAATGCAACACCAGATGAAATGTATTGGAAAACCAGACAAGAATTAATTCTTCGTCACACTGGAGAATATCCCTATGAAATTTCAGGTAAAGATTCAGTTGAGTTATTACAAAAAATATTTCCAAGAGATATATCAAAACTTAAGATTGGAAGATGTTCTTATCAATTTGCATGCTACCACGATGGAGGAATGATAACTGACGGTTTACTTTTACGTATTGATGAAAATAAATACTGGTTTGCTCAAGCAGATGGAGAACTTTTTTCATGGTATAAAGCAAATTCTAAAAATTTAGATGTAAAAATTAGTGATCCAAATGTTTGGGTGAGTCAAATTCAAGGACCTAAATCGATGAAACTTTTAGATCAATTGATAAGTGAAGATACTGCAAAAACTTGGAAATATTTTGATTGGTCAGAAGTAACAATTTTAGGAGAAAAGTTAATAGTTAGTAGAACTGGTTTTACAAATGAACTTGGTTGGGAAATTTATTTTCGTCCAGAAAATAATGCACAAAAAATTGGAGATTTAATACTGGATCTAGGATCTAAAATGGGAATGATTTTAACTGCTACACCTTCATTTAGAGGAAGAAGAATAGAAGCAGGCCTTCTTTCAGCAGGACAGGATTTCAATCAATCTACTAATCCTTTTTCAGTAGGGTTAGGACGATTTGTAGATTTAAATAAAGATGATTTTATAGGCAAAGAAGCTCTTATATCAGCAGATAAAGATTGTTTGACCTGGGGAATCAGAATTAAAGATGGAGTCGCATTAAAAGGTGAAACTTTAGAAAAAAATAATGAAATAATTGGAAAAGTTACATCAAGCACTTGGTCTCCATTTCAAGAATGTGGTGTAGGCATAGTTCATATGAATGATAAAAAATTTATGCCTGGACATGTTATTGAAGTAATTTGTATAGATGGAAAAACCAGAAAAGGTGAACTCTGTAACCTTCCTATGTACGATAGAAAAGGTGAAATTGTTAGAGGGATTGATACAAATATACCTACTCAACCTAAGCCTTGGTCAGGTATTAAAAAACTTTAATAATTCTTTGGAATAGTTAATTTATTTTCTAAATTATATTTTTGTAACAACTTATGCAATGTGCCGTCATTAATTATTTGTCTTATGAAATCATTTAAAAACAAAATTATTTCAGGATTTCCTTTTTTAATTCCAATTGATTGCTTGATTTGAGTGAAAGGTTCTTGAATTAAATCTAAATTAGGATTTTTACTTTTTTCTTCAAGTAATTTGGGTTTAAGACCAGCCAATACATGTACTTTTTCCTCATTAAATAACTTATGAGTTTCTATAATTGTAGATACTTTAATTAATTTTGCCATATTAAAGTTTTTAGACAGCCATAAATCATAAGCACTTCTGTTAACTACTGCAATTTTTACATTTTCTCTATCAGCCTGTTTATTATTTTGTATTTTATGTTTTGGATTAACTAAAAAATTTGCATCAATATTTACATAAGCGTTACTGAAATCTATAGTTTCAGCTCTACTACTTTCATAAGCAAAATTTCCAACGTCCCACTCATTTTTATTTACAGCATCAGCTAATTCACCTGGGTTTTTATATGCAATAAATTTAGAATCTATTCCAATTTTATTTGCTAGTAATTTTCCTATATCAGGTGATAAACCTCTAGGCTCATCAAATGTACTTGATTTATCAACGAGTAAAAAATTACTCATATTAATTCCAATTCGCAACACGTTATTTGAAAATATTTTTTTAATTGAGGCATTAGACATTGAAAGTTACTTTTATTTATTTTTAATATATATTATTTTTTGACCCTTATACTTAGCAAATTTAAATGAATATTAAAAAAAAAATTGTAGCAATTGGTGGTGGTGGATTTACTCATAAAACAGATCCTGAGCTTGATGTATTTATATTATCTCAGTGTGAAAAAAAGAAAATCAAATTAGGTTTTTTACCTACAGCAAGTAAAGATGATGAAGAAAAAATAAAACGTTTCTATCATAGTCTTGAAAAATATAATCTTGAATTATCACATTTTGAATTGACAAAGAAAATTGATGGTTTCGAACAATGGATTTTTAAAAATGATATAATTTACTTAGGAGGTGGAAATACCTCTTACATGTTACAAATATGGGAAAATAAGAAATTAAAAAACATATTTAGAGAAGTTTATAACGCTGGAATAGTTTTGTCTGGAGTTAGCGCTGGCGCCATTTGCTGGTTTGATTGGAGTTTAACAGACTCACTTGGCCCAGAATTTATGCCTTTAAGAGGCATTAATTTGATTTCAGGAAGTTGCACCCCACACTCTTCTGACTTGGATAGAATGAAAAATTTTCAATATAAAATAAATAATAATGAATTACCTCCAGGAATTGCTATAGATGATGGTGTTGCTGTATTATTTGTAAATGGACATCCAGAAAAGGTTTGTTCATCTAGAAAAGGTAGTGATGCTTATTTTATTGATAAGAATAATAAAATTAGTCTAAAACATCATATATTAAAAAAATAAAAATTATGAACAACATTTTACCAAGCAAGAAAATTCATAGTATTGAAGATGCAAAATTTCTTGCTCAAAAACGGGTTCCAAAATTAATGTTTGATTTTGTAGATGGGGCATCTGGTGACGAAAAATTATGTGAAAATAATAGTATTGCTTTAGATCAAATAAGGCTTCAACCAAAGGTATTGAGAAATGTTGAAAAAAGAACTATTAAAAAAGAATTTTTTGGAGAAGAATACGATCAACCTTTTGGTTTTGCACCTATGGGAATGTGTAACTTAACGTGGCCTGGAGCAGATAAAATGTTGGCTGAAGAAAGTTTATTCAATAATGTTCCTATGTGTGTTTCAATGGCTTCCTCCACTTCGTTGGAAAAAATGTATGATTATTCAAAAGGCCATGTGTGGCTGCAATTATATAATTTTCAAGATGAAGAATTTGTAATGGAGTTATTAGATAGAGCNGAAAAAACTGGATATAAAGTTGCAATTTTAACAGTTGATGTGCCGATACAATTTCGAAGAGCTAAAGATAATAAAAATGGCTTTACAGTTCCATTTAATATTGGATTAAAACAATTTATTGATTTTGCTACGCATCCAAATTGGTCAATTAGTACCCTTTTAAAAGGTATACCAAAACCGATGAACTATGAAACATCTCAAAGAGGAAATAAATTTATAAGAAGTGAAAGTAGAGGTGCCACGGACTGGAAAACTTTAAAGAGAATTAGAGAAAAATGGAAAGGTAAATTAATTATCAAAGGAGTAATGTCACCAGATGATGCTATTAAAATAAAATCTGATGGTGCTGATGCTATTCAAGTATCTAATCATGGTGGTAGACAACTAGAGAGCGCAACCACATCCATAGAGGCTTTGCCAATAATAAGAAATGCAGTTGGTAAGGATTTCCCTTTAATTTTTGATAGTGGAATTAGAGGTGGAAGCGATATTGTAAGAGCGTTGGCTTTAGGAGCTGACTTTACAATGATTGGAAGACCATTGATGTACGGCATAGGCGCAGATGGATCAAGAGGTCTAAGAAGAATTCTAGATATTATTAAAGATGAATTGAGTACTTCCTTGGGATTGGTTGGTTTAACTGATATAAAAGATATATCTTCAGATATAATTGCTGAAAGATTTATAGGGGATTTTAAATATTAAATGTCAGACAATAAAATAAGAGGTGGTGCACTATTAGCTAGAGCATTAAAAGATAAAGGTATCGACAGAGTTTTTACCTTATCAGGCGGTTTTTGCAATCCAGCAATCGAAGGTTTTATGGAATGNCAAATAGAAGTTACAAATTGTCCTCATGAGCAAATAGCAGGACATTTAGCTGATGGTTACACTAGGATTACTCGTAAACCCTCCGTTTGTTTAGTGGGGCCTGAAGGATTTGCTAATGCAGTTCCATCAATGATGGAGGCTTGGGGGGAAAGAACTCCTATAATTTATATTACTGGATCAAGTAGTTTAAAAAGACAAGGGTCAGGTGGATTTAAAGAAATAGATGATGTTTCAATAGCAGCACCTTTAACAAAATANAGTGCAAGTATTACAGATGGAACAAGGATAAGAGAATTTGTAGACAAAGCTTATAGAATTGCAACTAACGGGTACACAGGAGCAGTTCATTTAAGTCTACCTGTAGATATAATGTTTTCTTCTTTCCCAGAAGATGTAGGGCTTGAAGAAAGACCTTTTTCTCATGAAGCAANACCAATTGCAAAAGCTTGGCCTGACCCTAATGCAATTGCAGAAATTTTAGAACTTGCTTCAAATTCAAAAAAACCAATTTTGATNGGAGGGCACGGAGTATGGTGGTCTCANTCAGAAAAAAAATTAGAAAATACTGGAAATAATTTAAACATTCCAATTTTTAATATACCTTATCATCAAAAGTTACTAGGAGAGGAAGCTAATGCATATATGGGTCTAGCTGATATACATCAATATCCACCATCTGAATTTGCACTTAATAACTCGGATTTAGTTTTAATGGTTGGAGCTAGATTAGATAATCAAATGAATTTTGGAAATCCTCCTTTTTTCCCAAAGAACACTAAACTAGTTTGTATAAACGGTTCACATGAAGAAATAGAAATAAATAGAGCTGCTGATATTAATCTTTTGTGCGATCCAGGTGTATTTTTAGACACTCTGTCTAATCTTAAAAAAAATAAAAAGTGGAATCTAGATATGAAATGGTTTGATGATAATAAAAATAAAAAAAATGAATGGGTAAATAAATCACTAGATAATTTAAAAAAAGAAGATGAAGATTCAAAAAAAAATGGTGGCAAAATACACCCTCTACAATTATCATTGGACGTTCAAGACGTAATGAAAGATGAGGATTGGTTAGTAATAGATGGAGGCAATACTCATTTTTGGTCAGAAATTGCAATTAATATAGCAGGAGCAAAAGGTAAAAAACTTGGAGGAATTTTGCNCCCAGGTACGTTCAGTATGTTAGGTGTAGGAGTATCATTTGCTCTATCTGCTAAAAACAATAATCCTAATTCGAATGTAATACTTATAAGTGGTGATGGAGCCTTTTTATCTGGAGGGATGTCAATCGAGACGGCTTTTTTTGAAAATAAACCAATTGTTGTAGTAATTGATAATAACGGAGGTTTGGCTTCTATTGGCCAACAACAAGAACGTTTATTTAAAAGTGGAAAAAAAGTTGCAACGGATTTTAGAGATATTCCATTTCATAAAATATTTGAAGGTTTTGGAGGATATGGAGAGCTTGTTACAAAAAGAGAGGAGCTTGGGCCTGCATTAAAAAGAGCTATTGCAAGTGGCAAACCAGCGTGTGTAAATGTGAAGGCAAAACCAGTATTAAGCCCAATTGTTGCAGCAGTTGCATCAAAAAGAGAGAAATCTTCAATAGAATAAGTATGGCAATAATTTCATCACACTTACTCAATTCATTAGATGGTACCCACGCATCAGGTGTAAAAATAATTATAAATAAACTTTCTGGGAGTGGAAAAAAAATAAAATTTGCTGAAGGTATTACAGATAAAAATGGAAGATTTTTAAAAGAATTATCATTATCCAAAAAAGATACAAAATCAGATTTTGAGATTATTTTTAAAACTGCGAAATATTTTTCTAAAAAAAGAAATGTATCTGAAATTGTAATTAGATTTAATATGAATAATTCTAAAAAAAAATATCATATACCAGTAATAATTTCACCAAATGGTTATTCTGTTTGGTGGTCAAGATAAAAAATGAGCAGTTCTCTTGAAAACATATCAAAAAATATAAAGTTAAATATGTCTAGAAGAATTAGACGAACACCATTTACAAATAGAGTTGAAGAATTTGGTGTATCTGATTTTACAGTAGTTAATCATATGCTTTTACCTAAAAGATTTAAAAACTCTGTTGAAGAAGATTACTGGCATTTAAGTAATCATGTTCAGCTTTGGGATGTCTCGTGTCAAAGACAAGTTGAAATAAGTGGGCCAGATGCAGCAAAATTAGTTCAAAAGTTAACACCCCGATCATTGAAAAATATGGAAACTGGTAAATGTTTTTATATTCCAATTTTAGATGAAGATGCTGGAATGATTAATGATCCAGTTCTACTAAAACTCGATGATGATATGTTTTGGATATCTATTGCAGACTCTGATATTTTGCTATGGGCAAAAGGTATTGCCTTAGGTTCAAACCTTAACGTAAAAATTATAGAACCTGATGTATATCCTTTGGCAGTTCAAGGGCCAAAATCAGAAGACTTATTAGTTTCAATTTTTGGAGAAGAAATTAAAAAAATTAAATTTTTTAACTATAGAGTTTTTGATTTTTTAGGAACAAAACAAATTATTGCTAGATCTGGCTACAGTAAACAGGACGGATTTGAAATATATTTTAAAGGATTTGAAAAATATTTTGATGGAGAAGAGATGGGAGAAAAACTATGGGATATAATTTGGAAAGCAGGAAAAGAATTTAATATTTCTCCAGGTTGTCCAAATTTAATTGATAGAATTGAAGGTGGTCTTATGTCTTATGGGAATGACTTTACCAATGAAAATAATCCTCTAGAATGTAACTTAGATAAATATTGTATTAATGATTCTGATCACGACTACATTGGAAAAGCTGCATTAAATAAAATAAAAAAAAATGGAATTAAACAAGTTATTAGGGGAGTAATTTTTGATAGTCAGCCTCTAAAAGGAATTGGAAAACCATTGACGGTTTTATCAGAAGATAAGAAGAATATTGGTCAAATCACTTCTGGTATTTTTTCTCCTAAATTTAAAAAAAATATTGGTTTATCAATGATTTTAAAAGATTATTGGAATGTAGGAAATAAAGTCTTAGTCAAAACATCTGCGAATGAATATAGCTCTGGGACCATTACTTCTTTGCCCTTCCCTAAATAACTATGGTATAAAAAAATTATGTTTAATTCTGTAATTGCTGGATATTCAAGATCTCCTTTCACAATGGCAAAAAAAGGAGCATTAGTAGATGTAAAACCAGTAAACCTTCTTGCCGAAGTGGTAAATAATCTTGTAAACAACTCTAAAATTGACAAAAAAGATATTGAGGACATCATCGTAGGATGTGCTTTTCAAGTTGGAGAACAATGTTTTAATATTGGTAAGCTCGTAACTTTTTTAACTGATATGAATATAAAAACTTCAGGTATGACTGTAGATCGTTGGTGTGGATCTTCAATGGAAGCAATTCATATTGCAGCAGGCAAAATTGCAATGGGTGCTGGAAAAGCTTTTGTTTGTGGTGGAGTTGAAAGTATGACTAGAGTTAACACTGGATTTGATCCTATACCTTATCCTTATACTGAAAAAGAAAATCCTAATGTGTATTTCACAATGGGAACAACAGCAGAGAATGTGGCTAAAAAATATAATATATCAAGAACAGAACAACAAGAATTTGCAATTGCTAGTCATCAAAAAGCAGATGATGCACAATCAAATGGAAGATTTGAAAAAGAAATAGTTTCTATTGGAAAGTGTGATAGTGATGGAAATATTAGACCCAACAGTAATCAAGAAAAATTAGACGGTCTAAAATTAGCTTTTGATCAAAATGGAACTGTAACTGCTGCAACTTCATCACCATTAACGGATGGTGCTGCTGCTACTTTAATTTGTGAGGAAAATTATGCGAAAGAAAATAATTTAGAAATATTAGGAAGAATAATTTCAACAGCAGTTCAAGGATGTGAGCCTAATTATATGGGACTAGGACCAATTGGTGCTTCAAAAAAAGCTTTAGAGAGAGCAAATCTATCAATAGATAAAATAGATATTGTAGAGATAAATGAGGCTTTTGCTTCCCAATCAATAGCATGTATTAGAGATTTAGGTATAGATAAAAAAAAAGTAAACTTGGACGGTGGAGCATTAGCTTTAGGACATCCACTTGGAGCGACTGGAGCAAGAATAACAGGTAAAGCTTCAGAGTTACTTAAAAGAGAAGATAAGAAGTATGCATTATCTACTCAATGTATTGGTTTAGGAATGGGTATTGCAACAATAATAGAGTCTGTTAACTAATCCCTCTAAGTCTCTCTGACCTTCTTCTTAAAAGTTCAGCAGTAACAAGAATTAATACTGATAAAACAATTAGGCATGTTGCAACTGCTAATATTGTTGGGCTTAATTGTTCTCTTAATCCAGTCCACATTTGAATAGGTATTGTTGTATTTTCTAGTCCAGCTAAAAATAGAACTACAACAACTTCGTCAAACGAGGTAACAAAAGCAAATAATCCGCCAGAAATAACACCTGGTAATATGAGTGGAAGAGTGATTTTCATGAATGTATTTACTGGATTGCTTCCTAAACTTGCAGCTGCTCTTGTAACACTATGATCAAATCCAGAAAGTGTAGCTGTTACTGTTATTACAACGAACGGTGTTCCAAGTATAATATGTGCTAATACAATTCCTGTATGAGTTGCCGCTAGACCAACTTTTGCAATGAAAAAGAATATGGCTACTCCTGAAATAATTAAGGGAACAATCATTGGTGATATCAAAATTGCCATAATAATTCCTTTATAAGGCATATGTCTGCTACTTAATCCTAATGCAGCTACTGTTCCTAGAATTACAGATCCTAGTGTTGCAAATATTGCAATTATAAAACTATTCTTTGCTGCTAAACCCCAAGGATTTTTTGTTCCATAAATCATATCTTTATACCATCTTAATGAAAATGCATCTGGATCTAAATTTTTCATTCCCTCAGAAAAAACTAAAAATTCTTCTGCATTAAATGATAAAGGAAAAATTACAAATAGTGGTGCAATTAAAAANAAGAAAACAAATGTACAAATNGCAATATAAATATAATGCCATACTCTNTATCTAGTTTCTGTATATTTTGGTAATGCCATATTATCCTAATTTAATATTATCTATTCCTACAATTTTATTATAAAGCCAGTAAACAACTAATACACCAGTTAATAACATCAACCCCATCGCTGAGGCAAAACTCCAATCAAGAGTAGCTTTCATGTGATATGCAATTTGATTACTTATCAAAGTTCCTGAAGCTCCTCCCACTAAAGCTGGAGTAATGTAATAACCAATTGCAAGTATAAATACCAATAAACATCCTGCACCTATTCCTGGTATCGTAAGCGGGAAATATATTTTCCAAAAAGCAACGAAAGGAGTTCCGCCTAAAGATTTACCTGCTCTCATTAGACTTGGTGATATAGTTTTCATTACACTATAAAGGGGCAATACCATAAATGGTAATAAAATTTGTGTCATGGCTACGTATGTACCAACTTTGTTATACATCATTGTGGGTCTATTATCATCTGCAACTAAACCAATCATTACTATAAAGTCATTAACGATACCTTGTTGTTGTAATAAAATCATCCAACTAGCAGTTCTTACCAACAATGAAGTCCAGAAAGGTAATAGCACACATATCATTAAAAGGTTGCTATACTTCATCGGTAAAGTTGCCAATAAATGTGCAATTGGATAACCCATTAAAAAGCAGAATATTGTAACAAAGAGAGCCACCTCTAAAGTTCTTAACCATAATATCCTATGTATTCTTCTGTCCTCTGATACTTGAGCAATATTATTATTTTGATCTAAATATAAATCCATTCCTTTAAGATACTTTGAGATTGTGTATGGTGGAGCTGTTCTTTTAATTGCTCTCCAATAATCAACTTCTCCATATCTTTTATGAATAGATATGATTTGCTCCTTAATGCTCTCGTTTTCATCGATTTTGTTTCGCTTAACTTGTCTGAATAATTT